>NZ_JBHXFI010000015.1:138532-145219 GCF_042724075.1 Streptomyces sp. NPDC127097
TGGGCCGGTTGATTTGGGCTCGCGCGCGTTTGTTCTTGGCCCACTTGCGCGCGGCCGGGCCCTGGGTGCCGGGGGGCCCCCCGGCGCACGGCACGCCACCACGGGGGCGGCGTCCCGGTACCTGCCTATTCGGCGATCTCGACCTGGATCTCGACCTCGACCGGCGCGTCGAGCGGCAGCACCGCCACGCCCACCGCGGACCGGGCGTGCACGCCCTTCTCGCCGAGGATCTCGCCCAGCAGCTCGCTGGCGCCGTTGAGGACGCCCGGCTGGCCGGTGAAGTCCGGCGCGGAGGCCACGAAGCCGACAACCTTCACGATCCGCTGGATCTTGTCGAGGTCACCGATGACGGACTTCACGGCGGCCAGCGCGTTGAGCGCGCAGGTCGCGGCGAGTTCCTTGGCCTGCTCCGCGCTGACGTCGGCGCCGACCTTGCCGGTGGCCGGCAGTGCGCCGTCCACCATCGGCAGCTGGCCGGAGGTGTACACATAGGCGCCGGAGCGCACCGCGGGCTGGTAGGCGGCCAGCGGCGGCACGACCTGGGGCAGCTTCAGCCCGAGCGCCGCGATCTTGTCCTCCACCGCGCTCATGCCTGCTTCTCCCGCTTCAGGTAGGCCACCAGCTGCTCGGGGTTGTTCGGGCCCGGAACGACCTGGACCAGCTCCCAGCCGTCCTCGCCCCAGGTGTCCAGAATCTGCTTCGTCGCGTGCACGAGGAGCGGCACGGTCGCGTATTCCCACTTGGTCATGGGCCGAGCGTAATACCTGTCCACGGCCGCGCCGGACGCCGTCCGTCCCGGCCCGCCCGCAGCGCCCCCGGACGACGTTCAGCGGCCCGGGACGCCGGGCCCCTACGGATCATCCCTGACCCGTCCCGGACGGATCGCGGGCAGATATCCGGGGCTTCCCAGGTGTATCCCGTGCGTAGCCGGGACGCGGACTGGTTAGGCTCCTTGGCGTGAGCAGGCTCCATGTCGTCAGCGGCAAGGGCGGCACCGGCAAGACCACGGTCGCCGCTGCCCTCGCCCTCGCCCTGGCCACCGAGGGTCGCCGTACCCTCCTGGTCGAGGTCGAGGGCCGGCAGGGCATTGCCCAGTTGTTCGAGACCGAAGCGCTTCCTTACGAGGAACGCAAAATCGCGGTGGGTCCGGCATCGGAAGGTGCCGCACCGTGGGGTGCGTCCGGCGGGGATCCCGCGCGCGGCGGTGGCGGGAGACGGGCGGGCGGCGAGGTCCACGCCCTCGCCATCGACGCCGAACGCGCCCTTCTGGACTACCTCCAGATGTTCTACAAGCTGGGCAGCGCGGGCCGGGCGCTGAAGAAGCTCGGCGCGATCGACTTCGCCACGACCATCGCACCGGGCCTGCGGGACGTCCTGCTGACCGGCAAGGCGTGCGAGGCGGTCCGCCGCAAGGACAAGAACGGCAGGTTCGTCTACGACGCGGTCGTGATGGACGCCCCGCCGACCGGCCGCATCACCCGCTTCCTGAACGTCAATGACGAGGTGGCCGGGCTGGCGAAGATCGGCCCGATCCACAATCAGGCGCAGGCCGTGATGCGGGTCCTCAAGTCGCCCGAGACCGCGGTGCACCTGGTGACGCTCCTGGAGGAGATGCCCGTCCAGGAGACCGCCGACGGGGTCGAGGAGCTGCGCGCCGCCGGCATCCCGGTGGGCGGCATCGTCATCAACATGACCCGCCCGGCGCTGCTGGACAACGGCGATCTCGACATCGCCGCCCGGGACGCCCGTGGGGGCGTCGCCAAGGCGCTCTCCCAGGCCGGTCTGGGCGGCGCCCGCCGCGGCGGCCTGGCGGAACGGCTGATCGACCCCTTGCTGGAGCAGGCCCGCGAACACGCCGAGCGGGTCGAGCTGGAGCGTGCCGAGCACGCCGAGCTGACCGCCCTCGGCCTGCCCACCTACGAGTTGGAGCTGCTCCCCGAGGGAGTGGACCTCGCCGGGCTCTACCACCTGGCGAGAGACCTGCGGAAACAGGGGCCCATATGACCTCGGACAACACGACGCTGGACGCCTCGGCCCCGCGGCTCGAGGTCGACACGCTGCTCGACGACCCGCACACCCGCATCGTGGTGTGCTGCGGCTCGGGCGGCGTCGGTAAGACCACGACGGCCGCGGCGCTGGGTGTGCGCGCCGCCGAGCGCGGCCGCAAGGTCGTGGTGCTCACCATCGACCCGGCCCGGCGGCTGGCGCAGTCCATGGGCATCTCCGAGCTCGACAACGTCCCGCGGCAGGTCAAGGGCGTCGTCGAGACATCGGGCGGCGAACTGCACGCGATGATGCTGGACATGAAGCGCACCTTCGACGAGATCGTCGAGGGCCACGCGGACGCCGACCGGGCCCGCGCGATCCTGGAGAACCCCTTCTACCAGTCCCTGTCGGCCGGGTTCGCGGGCACACAGGAGTACATGGCCATGGAGAAGCTGGGCCAGCTCCGCGCGAACGACGAGTGGGACCTGATCATCGTCGACACCCCGCCGAGCCGCTCCGCGCTGGACTTCCTGGATGCGCCCAAGCGCCTGGGCTCGTTCCTGGACGGCAAGTTCATCCGGGTGCTGATGGCGCCGGCGAAGGTCGGCGGCCGGGCCGGCATGAAGTTCCTCAACGTCGGCATGTCGATGATGACCGGCACCCTCAGCAAGCTCATGGGCGGTCAACTGCTGCGCGATGTGCAGACGTTCGTGGCCGCGATGGACACCATGTTCGGCGGCTTCCGCACCCGCGCGGACGCCACCTACCGCCTGCTTCAGGCGCCCGGTACGGCGTTTCTCGTGGTGGCCGCTCCGGAGCGGGACGCCCTGCGCGAGGCGGCGTACTTCGTGGAGCGACTGGCAGCCGAGGAGATGCCGCTGGCCGGCCTGGTGCTGAACCGCGTCCATGGCAGCGGCGCCGCCCAACTGAGCGCCGAGCGCGCGCTGGCCGCCGCGGAGGCCCTCACGGACCGCATGGCGGAGGACACCCACGCGGACCCGCCCGCGGACGCCGACGCGGAGACCGGGGCGGCCCCGGACACCGCGGCCGGTCCCGACTCCGGCCGCACAGAAAATAATCTTGAAGCCAACGGCATTGTGGATCTCGACGGCGGGAAGGCTGGATCACGTACCGCCGGCGGCCTCTCCCCCGCTGCCGCGGCGGAGCATGTGACACCCACCTCGGCCTCAGCGGCGCAACTGGCCGCCGGGCTGCTACGACTGCACGCCGAACGGATGCAGGTCCTCGCGCGCGAACGGCGCACACGGGACCGCTTCACCGCGTTGCACCCCGAGGTTCCGGTGACGGAGGTCGCCGCGCTGCCCGGCGATGTCCATGACCTCGCGGGACTGCGTGCCATCGGCCACCGCTTGGCGCTGAACGCCACGGATACCGACGACCCCACGGGCACCGGCGACTGAGCCGTACGGACACCCGGCGCAGTCCTCCGCACCCCGAGCCCGCCACACACCGACGAAGCGCCCGTACCTCACACCCCCGGGCGCCGCACCACCTCTTCACCGGGCGCGCCGGAACAGCGCGCCCACCCCCATCCGTGCCTCCAACTCCGGTGCCTCGCACCGTGACTGACGGCGCGTCGCGTCTGTCGGACCGATCAGACCGCGCCATCAACCGAACCTTCTCGGCCGACTTCTCCCGGCCGGTACCCGCGGCTACCCGACCGCGGCGAACTCGTCGAAGGTCTCGTCATCACAGTCCACCGGCAGAATGCCCGTGCTGCGCTCATATTCCGTACGCGCTGTCTCCAGCAGCCGGCGCCATGACGTCACGGTCGGGCGGCGACGCAGCAGCGCCCTCCGCTCGCGTTCGGTCATCCCGCCCCACACGCCGAACTCCACCCGGTTGTCCAGGGCGTCGGCCAGGCACTCCGTGCGCACCGGACATCCGGTGCACACCGCCTTGGCGCGGTTCTGCGCCGCCCCTTGAACGAACAGTTCATCCGGATCGGTAGTGCGGCAGGCTGCCTGTGCACTCCAGTCGGTTACCCAGCTCATGCTGGCGCCGTCCTCTCCCGAATCGAGGCTCCCCCACGGCGGCAATCGGCATATTCACCGTTGCCAGTTGAGGACGTTACGGAAGGCAGGCAGGGCGCAACACCCCCTTCGGGCCCAATCTTGGATGGCCCGAACGGACTATGCGTATGCGGCAGATCACCCAACGGAGTGACCGCAGGACATACGTCACTTTGCGCGCAAGACGGGACAGTTCACCGCCCTGACACGGGGTTTTCCTCGGCGCCTGCGGTCACGTGGGGGTGCGTACCGCGGGGAGTGGGGGTTGACGAACTCGGGCGTAACCGTTCGGCTGTGGTAGCTGAGGACAGGCTAAACGAACACGTGCGCCCCTGTCCGGCGGATTGAGAACGTAGGCTGCCCTCATGCCTAAGAAGCGCGATGGCGGAGGTCTGTCCAAGACGCAGCAGGCCGCCAAGTTCCTCGGTGTCAGCGTCCTGGCCGGAGCGGTACTCGCCGGTCTTGCGCTCCCTGCGGCCGGGGCGCTCGGTCTGACCGCCAAGGGATCGGTCGAGGGCTTCGACGACATCCCCGCGAACCTCAAGACACCGCCGCTCAGTCAGCGGACCAGGATCCTGGACGCGAAGGGCGGCGAGATCGCCAAGGTCTACTCCCGTGACCGCACGGTCGTCGGCCTCAACGACATGTCGCCGTACATCCGGAAGGCGATCGTCGCGATCGAGGACGCGCGCTTCTACGAGCACGGCGCCATCGACATGAAGGGCATCCTGCGGGCGGTCAACAAGAACGCCCAGTCGGGCGGCGTCTCCCAGGGCGCCTCGACGCTGACCCAGCAGTACGTGAAGAACGTCTTCATCGAGGAGGCCGGCGACAACGCGGACAAGGTCGCGCAGGCCACCCAGCAGACCCTCGGCCGCAAGGTCCGGGAGCTGAAGTACGCGATCCAGGTCGAGAAGGAACTGGGCAAGCGCAAGATCCTTCAGAACTACCTCAACATCACGTTCTTCGGGCAGCAGGCTTACGGCGTCGAGGCGGCCGCCCAGCGCTACTTCAGCAAGCACGCCAAGGACCTGAATCTGGAGGAGTCGGCGCTGCTGGCCGGCATCGTCCAGTCGCCCACCCGCTACGACCCGGTCAACGCCCCGCAGGAGGCCACCCGGCGGCGTAACACCGTCCTCCAGCGGATGGCCGATCTGAAGGACGTCACCCAGGCGCAGGCCGACGCGGCCGCCCAGAAGCCGATCAAGCTGGCGGTCAGCCGTCCCAAGAACGGCTGCATCACCGCCACCGACGGCGCCGGCTTCTTCTGCGACTACATCCGCAAGGTCTTCCTCAACGACAAGCACTTCGGCAAGAGCCGGAAGGCCCGCCTGCAACGCTGGGACGAGGGCGGCATGACCATCCGCACCACCCTCGATCCGCAGTCCCAGAAGTCGGTCCAGGCATCGCTGAAGGACCACGTCTACGAGGACGACCCGGTCGCCGGTGCCGCCACCATCGTCGAGCCCGGCACCGGCAAGATCCTCGGCATGGGCCAGTCGCGGCCGTACGGCTTCGGTGAGAACCAGACCGTGATCAACCTCTCGGTCGATCACGGCATGGGCGGCGGCGCCGGCTACCAGCCCGGGTCGACCTTCAAGCCGGTGATCGCGGCGGCCGCGCTGGAGCAGGGGACGAACCCGGAGCAGGAGTACCCCTCGCCGTACCGGATGCCGTACCCGAGCCCGGTGCAGACCTGCGACGGCGAGTGGCAGGGCAGCGCCATGACGCAGAACGAGAACCGGGAAGAGGTCGGCCCGTACGCCATGAAGGAGGCGACCGCGAAGTCGGTCAACACCTACTTCGTGCAGCTGATCAGCGATATGGGCATCTGCCCCGCGGTGAAGATGGCCCAGAAGATGGGCATCGAGCGGGCGGACGGCAAGCCGTTGCAGGAGGTCCCGTCGATGACGCTCGGTGTGCAGGAGATGTCGCCGCTGACCATGGCGGCCGGCTACGCCGCCTTCGCCAACGGCGGTGAGTACTGCTCCCCCGTTGCCATCGAGTCGATCACCGACGCCCGGGGCCGGGCGCTGAAGGTCCCGCGGACCAGCTGCCGCAGCGCGATGTCCAAGAGGACCGCCGACACGATCAACACCCTCCTCAAGGGCGTGGTCGAGGACGGCACCGGCAGGGAAGCCGGCCTCCAGGGCCGGGACAGCGCCGGCAAGACGGGCACCAGCGACAGCCGCTACGCCGCCTGGTTCGTCGGCTACACGCCGAACGCGGCCGGCGCGGTCTGGGTCGGTGACCCGTTGCACAAGCGGAAGATGTACGACATCAGCATCGGCGGGGTCCCGCACGACAAGGTCTACGGCGCCGACACCCCGGGCCCCATCTGGCGCGATGCGATGACCGGCGCGCTCGCCGACCGGCCCGCGCCCGAGCTGCCCACCGTCCCGATCGACGACCCCGCCAAGGACCAGCCCCAGGGCGACGACAAGGGCCGCGGCAAGCACAAGCCCGGCCGGGGCCACGGCGGCGCCAACAAGCCGGGCGGCGGCTGGCACATTCCGGGCTTCCCCGACATCCTGGGCGGCGGCAACGGCGGCTGACCGGCGGCCGATTGGCCCGTACGACAACGGCTGAGGGGCGCCCCCGTGGTGGGGGCGCCCCACAGCCGTCATTCCGGGACCCCGTCCGGCCCCGTCAGCCCGCCCGCAGCTTG
>NZ_JBHXFI010000016.1:0-35315 GCF_042724075.1 Streptomyces sp. NPDC127097
GAGGAGATCCTCCCGGGGGCCTTCCCCGTGTGCGTCGCCGAGGCCGTGGACGGCCCGCTGCGGGCTCAGACGGCGGCGGGGGTGTCCGAGGCGCCGTTGTCCTGGTTCTCGGCCGTCTCGGAGGCGTCCACGTCCTCCTGCGAGCGCTGACCGGGGATGCCGGAGAGCCGGTTCTCCATCCGGATGCGCCGCTCGTCGGCCTTGGTGCACAGCGCCAGCGCCGCCTGGTTGAAGCGGACCGACGACGGCGGGTCCGACGGGCCCAGCAGGTGCTCCTTGAGCTCGGCGCGCTCCGCGGCCAGGGTGTCCTTCTCCGGGTTGCGGACCGCGTCGAGGAGACCGGCCACCTCCGCCGCCTCCGGCGTGAGGATCGTCGCCGCCCGCACGGTCGGGAAGTTCACCCGGAAGTCGTCCTCGCTCATCCCCGAGGTGTTGGCGACCGCGTACGGCTTCTCGCTGGTCAGGTAGTCGGAGACGACGCTGGAGACATCGCTGATCAGCACATCGGCCTGGTTGAAGCAGCTGAAGATGCCGGGGCGGGCGGTGGTGATGATGCGGTGCTCCCACTCGGGGAAGGAGTTCCAGTACGCCTCTTCCCAGGCGGTGACGGCCGCCGCGACGGCGGCCGCGCGGCCCTCCTCCGGGGTGCCCTGGAGCCGCATCCGCTCCAGCTCGTCCGCGCTCTTGCGGAACGCGGAGGTGGTCAGCGCGTTCAGCTCCTCGGTACGGCGGGTCAGTGCGGCGGCCGCCTCCGGGCCGGGCCGCTCCCCGCCGCGCCGGGCGTTCGCCTCGGTGATCATCGCCTGGATACGGGAGTTGGCGGCGCCCGCCCGCGGGTCCACGGAACCGGTCATCGGGTGCGGCTTGTACAGCAGCCGCACCTTCTCGTCGGCGAGCAGCTCGCGGACGATGTTCTCGCCCGCCAGGATCACCGAGGTGTTGCCCGGGTTGCCGTCCCAGCCCTCCCAGGTCGGGGCGTACAGCACGGTCGTCAGCCGGCCGGCCGGGGCGCCCGCGTACGGCTGGATCGGGGCCAGCTGGGGGCGGCCGACCTCGATGACGTCCTTGTCCTCGACGCCGATGTCGGCGAGCTGGTAGCGGTCACGGGCCGCCGGGCCCGCCACCCACACCTCGTCGTACGCCTTCGCGTACGGGTTGCAGGAGGACAGCTTGTCGCTCTCGCCGTGGTTGGTGAAGGCGTGCTTGATGGACGGGATCCGCAGGATCTGCGAGGTCTTGCCGGAGTTCGCCGGGTGCAGCAGCACCTTGAGCGTGGAGTGCTCCAGCCGCATCAGGTTGGCGACCTTGGGGATGCAGACGATCGGCACGTCCGTGGCCTCGATCTTCTGCACCATGAAGCGCTCGCGCAGCACGATGATCGGGTTGCCGTCCAGGTCGGCGAGGGTGCTCAGCCACATGTTGGCCTGGTAGGCGGACGAGGAGCCGCCGGAGAAGTACATACCGACCGTCGGCTCGTACTCCGCAAGCCAGTTGTCCAGCCACTCCAGGGCCTGCTTCTCGTTGGCCACCCGCTTCTTCGGCAGCAGCCAGGTGCCCAGGTAGAGCGTGCCGCCGGCGGACAGCGCCAGGGAGACGGCCAGGCCGATGCCGCCCCAGTACGCGTCGGTGGTGATCGCGGTGAGCATCATGCCGGTGGTGGTGGGCACCGAGAAGCGCAGCAGGCGCCGGCCCGTCTGGCGGGAGAGGATGCGCGGCGGGGCGTCCGTCAGCCGCAGCGCGCTCGCGTCGATGTTGCGGGTGACGAACGGCAGGCTGCGGGTCCGGCGGACCAGCACCGCGACCGCCTGGCACACGAAGTGGGTGCCGTAGAAGAGGAGCAGCGTGATGGTGAGCGGCGCCTGCTCCTCGAGCGGGTTGATGCCGTCGATGTGCAGCAGGCCGACCAGTATCAGCATGTCGCGCAGCAACTGGCGCACCGTGACGTCGAACCGGATCCGGCCGAGCACGGCGAGCAGGCCGGGCTGCTTGTGCTGGAGGACCAGGTCGAGACCCAGGTTGACCACGGAGGCGGCGATGAACAGCGGGATGACGGGCAGCAGCGCACCGAGGAGCTGCGCGGTGAAGGCGACCATCATCGCGAAGAGGGCCGCGAGCTGTACGGCTCGGCGGGGGACGATTCCGGCGGAAGGCACGGGGGAGGGCTCCTGGCAGCAACGAAGGTCAGGGAGAGGCCGAGGGGGGCGGCCGGGTCCCGCGCTGCGACGCCGCCGGAGCGGCGAAACGGGACCGATGGACACCCGACCGTATGACCTTGTTGGCCCTGGTGACAATCTGCTGTGGCTCTCATCACCGCGAAAGCGGATCAATCGAACGCAACCTGTTGGCCTCGGATTCTCTCTTAAGGAAAACCCCGCCGGGTATCGGGCGAACGGGAAGCGCGGCCCCTATTCTGCGCCACTTTTCCCCTTGCCGGGACCGGCCGGCCCCGTCTCACAGGCCGTCCGCCAGGCAATATCACGAAGCGCCCGTGGCCCGCTCTGCCGTAGATTGCGCCCGTAGGGCCGTGGTGCGGGCCGGGCAGTGTCCCCCGTACGGCGGTGGGATCGGCGAGCACAGGGGTATGCAGGTGGCAGGCGCAAGGCAGGACGTGAAGGACGCCCGCCGGATCGTGGTGAAGGTCGGTTCGTCCTCGCTGACGACGGCCGCGGGCGGACTGGACGCGGACCGCGTCGACGCGCTGGTGGACGTGCTGGCCAAGCACCAGGACAAGGAGATCGTGCTGGTCTCCTCCGGGGCCATCGCGGCCGGTCTGGCGCCCCTGGGGCTCGCCAAGCGGCCCCGCGACCTGGCCCGGCAGCAGGCCGCCGCCAGCGTCGGCCAGGGCCTGCTGGTCGCCCGCTACACCGCCTCCTTCGCCCGCTACGGCCGCCGCGTCGGCCAGGTCCTGCTGACCTCCGACGACACCAGCCGCCGGGCCCACTACCGCAACGCCTACCGGACCCTCGACCAGCTGCTGGCGATGGGCGCGGTACCGATCGTGAACGAGAACGACACCGTCGCCACCGACGAGATCCGGTTCGGCGACAACGACCGGCTGGCGGCCCTGGTCGCCCATCTCGTCCGCGCCGACCTGCTGATCCTGCTCTCGGACGTGGACGGCCTCTACGACGGCGATCCGGCCACCCCCGGCACCTCCCGGATAGCCGAGGTCCAGGGACCCAAGGACCTGGAGGGCATCTCCATCGGCAGCGCGGGCAAGGCCGGCGTCGGCACCGGCGGCATGGTCACCAAGGTCGAGGCGGCCCGGATCGCGGCCGCGGCCGGTATCCCGGTCGTCCTGACCTCCGCCGTGCACGCCGCGGACGCCCTGGCCGGCGGCACCACCGGCACCCACTTCCTGCGCACCGGCCGCCGCTCCGCCGACCGGCTGCTGTGGCTCGCGCACGCCTCCACCCCGCGCGGGGCGCTGATTCTGGACGACGGGGCGGTACGGGCCGTCGTCGAGCGCCGCTCCTCGCTGCTGCCGGCCGGCATCGCCTCCGTGGAGGGCGAGTTCTCCGCCGGCGATCCGGTCGAGCTGCGGGACGGCGAGGGCCGCGCGGTGGCCCGCGGCATGGTCAATTTCGATGCCCGGGAAATCCCCCGATTGATGGGGCGTTCGACCCGCGATCTCGCCCGTGAGCTGGGCCCCGCCTATGAGCGGGAGGTCGTGCACCGCGACGATCTGGTGCTGCTGCACTCCTGAGGGCCCCGCCCTGGCACGAAGTCCCCGTGGCGGCCGAAAACAGCCCCTCCGGCCTGGTGTGAAGACCGGCCTTTCCATGGAGACCTTGGGGAAAACGCCCCCGCGACGGGCCGCGGGCTGGTCAACTTTGTTGCGGGGGCGCCGTAGGGGAGCGGCGCCCGCAGCGCGCACGCGCATCCGCCGACGTACGACGACTCCGCACCCCCCAAGAGCGGAGCGATTCTCATCACAGGAGGCCGCCGGTGAGACGAGGGCGCCCAGGGGCACCGCCCCGAGGGACGGCGGAGCGCACACTGACCAGCGTCGGAACCGGCGAGGACGCGGGCCGGGACGAGCAGAGTGCGGAGCGTCCCGGGGCCGCGCAGCAGGCACCGGAGGGCGGCCGCCGGGAGGCGTCCCGGCTGTGGCACATCACGCTCAGCGTCTCCGGTGCCAAGGCCCCGCTGAGCGAGGTCCGGCGGGCGCTGGAGCAGCTCGCCCACGACCATCCGTTCCTGCTGACCAGTCGCTACGCCACCGACCACGCCGAGATCCGCTACTGGGAGGAGGCGCGGGACCTGCACGACGCCGCCGCGGTCGCGCTGCGGCTGTGGGGCGAGCACCGCTCGACGGCCAAGCTGCCGCCGTGGGAGATCGTCGGCCTGGAAGTCATCGACCGTGAGACGTATCACCAGCGCCTGGCGGAGGGGTACGGTCCGCCGCCGGCCTCCCCGGTAGGTGTGCACCCGTTCTGACCACCGGCCGTCCGCGTCCCGCGCTGTGAGATACGGCGTGGCCGCGGCCCGCCACCCCGCTAGGCTGCGGCCATGACCAGCAGCGCATCGCACTCCTCGCCCGTCCTCGAGACCGCCCGCCGCGCGCGGGAGGCAGCCGCCGTCCTGGCGCCACTGCCGCGTACGGCCCGTGACGCGGCGCTGCTGGCCATCGCCGACGCCCTGGTGGAGCGGACCGGGGCGATCGTCACCGCCAACGCCCAGGACATCGCCAAGGCACGGGAGGCCGGCACCGCCGAGTCGATCGTGGACCGGCTCACCCTCACCCCCGAGCGGATCGCGGCCATCGCCGCCGATGTCCGCCAGGTCGTGGCGCTGCCCGACCCGGTGGGTGAGGTGGTGCGCGGCTCGACCCTGCCCAACGGCCTCGACCTGCGGCAGGTCCGGGTCCCGCTGGGGGTGATCGGCATCATCTACGAGGCCCGTCCCAATGTGACGGTGGACGCCGCGGCCCTGTGCCTGAAGTCCGGCAATGCCGTGCTGCTGCGCGGCTCGTCCTCCGCGTACGCCTCCAACAGCGCCCTGGTGGACGTGCTGCGCGACGCCGTCCAGAGCGCCGGGCTGCCCGCCGACGCGGTGCAGCTGGTGCCCGGCGAGAGCCGCGACTCCGTACGCGAGCTGATGCGCGCCCGCGGCCTGGTCGATGTGCTGATCCCGCGCGGCGGCGCGTCCCTGATCCGTACGGTCGTCGAGGAGTCCACCGTCCCGGTGATCGAGACCGGCACCGGCAACTGCCACGTCTACATCGACGAGGCCGCCGACCTCGACATGGCCGTCGACATCCTCATCAACTCCAAGGCCCAGCGGCCCAGCGTCTGCAACGCCGCCGAGACGGTGCTGGTGCACGCCGGGGTCGCCGAGAAGTTCCTGCCGCGCGCCCTGGAGGCGCTGACCCAGGCCGGCGTGATCGTGCACGGTGACGCCGCCTGGCAGCAGGCCGGCCCCGGGCTGGTGGCTCCCGCCACCGACGAGGACTGGGCGACCGAGTACCTCTCGTACGACATCGCGGCCGCCGTGGTGCCCGACCTGGACGCGGCGGTGGCGCACATCCGGCGCTGGACCTCCGGTCACACCGAGGCCATCGTCACCACCTCGCAGGCCGCCGCCCGCCGCTTCACCCAGTTGGTCGACTCGACCACCGTCGCGGTCAACGCCTCCACCCGCTTCACCGACGGCGGCGAGTTCGGCTTCGGTGCGGAGATCGGCATCTCGACGCAGAAGCTGCACGCCCGCGGCCCCATGGGACTCCCGGAACTGACCTCGACGAAGTACATCGTCACGGGCGACGGCCACACCCGCTGAACGTCCCCCGGATTCCCCGTTCTCCCTGCCCAAAATGACCGGCCGGGGCTAACCTGGACGGGTGCCGGACGACGTGGGGGGCAAGCCGTTCCCGGACGGTGAAGAGCCCGACGAGCACCACCACGGGAGCCACGGAAAAGCGGACGAAGAATTCGCCTCCGTGGTCTTCGACGAGGAATTCGTCCGGTCCGCCCGTATTCACGAGCCCTCCGCGGTCGAGCGGATGCTGGCCGCCGCCGAGGCGCGCGCCGAGGCCGAGGCGACCCGCTCCGGGCCCGGGTTCGGCCCCGAGGGCGACGACCCGGACGGGCGCGGCCGCCGCCGGAGCCGGGATGCCGATGACTACGAGGGCTACGCCGATTACGGAGAGTATGGGGACGGGGAGTACGGCGACTATCCGCCGCATGACCCGTACGGCCCCTACGGCGGTGCGCTGCGTCCCTATCGGAGCAGCACCCGCTGGCACCGGCCGGTCGCCTGGGTGCTGGCCGTGGTGATGGGCGTCGGGCTGGTCGCGCTGGCCTTCAGCGCCGTCTACCGGGGCTCCGCCGGGCGGACCCAGAGCCCGGCCCCGGCACCCACCTCCAGCGGGGTGGACGCCCCCGTCACGGGCCGTACGGACAGCGTCCGGACGGCGCGCCCCGGGCTGCCGTCGCCGCCGGCCCCGGAGCCCCTGAGGCCGTCGTTCTCGGCGGTGCCCAGGCCGCACTGACGGCGTGGCACACTTCCCGCAAATCGGACGCCTGAAACCGCTTCGTCCGGTGAAGTTGCCGGGCTTCCCCGCGTTTACGTTCGCCCCCGCAGACCTACTCTTGTTGTATGACCGGGCCTGGTGACCCTCCGGAAGGGACGCCCAACGGCGCCCCGGGAGGCGGTGAGGACGAATACCGATCCGTCGTCTTCGACGAATCGTTTGTTCGGGCTGCGCGGCTTCAGGAGTTCTCCGCGGACGAGCGGCTCGGTGAGCATCATTCGCCGGCCGTCAAGACCCGGCACGCCTGGCGGCGGCTGGGCGGCTCCCGGCAGGCCATCCTGCTGGTGCTGCTGATCGTGCTCGCCTTCGGCACCGCCGTCTACATGGGCGTACGCCACCCCTACAAGGCCCCGGAGACGGTCCGGGCGCAGCCGCTGCGCTCCGCGGTGGTGCCGCTGGCGCCCTCCGGGAGGGTGCCCGGCGCGACCCCGGAGGATCTCTTCGCGCACAGCCCCGCGGCGAATTACCGGATCGGCGCCGCGGGCGTCAATCTGCCCCCCGTCGCCCGCACCGAGCACTTCTCCGACGGCCAGATCGTCTCCGCGCTGACCGTCGCGAAGGACTACATCGTCCGCTCCTCGCTGGACCCGGACACCCTCACCGGCGGCTCCGTACGACCGGTGCGGCTGCTGCTCGACACCCGCCAACTCGACCAGTTCGACCGCAGCCTGGCGCACCCCGGCGACAACGGCCACGACGCCGCGACCGGCTGGCTGGTCCGCTTCGACCCGCAGACCCGGCTCGCCGACCGGAACGTCCGGGTCGACGGCACGCTCTCCGCCTCGGAGTTGAGCCCGGACGCGCTCGATGTGACCGCCGACTACACCTTCGTCTACGCGGTCCGGCCCGCCCCGGGTGCGCCGGCCGCCGCATCGGGCGAGAACATCGGCAAGCCCACGCCGGGCGCCGCCTCGCTGGTCACCGTCCGCCGTGAGGTGCACTTCCGGCTGACCCGCGACAACCTCAGCGACCACCGCCTGGAGGTGCTCCAGAGCAGCCTTCAGGCCGGGCCGATGACCTGCTCCTCCAAGCCGGCCGACGCGCTGCGCCCGCTGTTCGCGGGACAGCACGCCGGCAACGACCGGCCCACGGGCACCGACCCCTACGCCAGGGAGCGGGTCAACCCTTCCCTCTGCGGTGAGCTGGCGCCCTCGGCCCAGCCGAAGCCGAGCCATCCGATGCGCTAGGGCGTGTCCGCAAAGTCCCGCCTGGCTCGCGCGGGCGAACGACGGGACTTTGCGGACACGCCCCAGGACCGGGTCCCAGGACGGGGCCTGGGCGTCCGAGGGGCGGGGCCTAGGCGTCCGAGCCGCCCGCTCCACCGCTTCCGTTGGCGCCGCCCGAGCCCTCGGGACGCCCGCCGCCGCGGAAGACCGTGTCGCGCAGCTTGCCGCCCAAGTCGCCCGCGCCGCCCGCGATATCGCGCACCAGGCCCATCAGCGGGTCCTTGCTGTTGCGCATCGAGTCGGCGTAGTGGGCGGCGGAGTCCCGGAACGAGTCGGAGACCGAGGTGTCCTTGTCCTCGTCCCGGCGCGGGTAGTGGCCGTCCATGATCCGCTGGTAGTCGCGGCTGGCCGCCCACTTCTTGAGCTCGGCCGCCCGCACGGTCGTGAACGGGTGGCTGCGCGGCAGCAGGTTGAGGATCTTCAGCACGGAGTCGCGCAGATCGCCGCCGGACTCGTACTCGTCCGCCTGCTTCAGGAAGGCGTCGACATTCATCTCGTGCAGATGATTGCCGCCGGCCAGCTTCATCAGACCGCGCATCGATGCCTGGAGGTCCTGCCCGACCAGCAGCCCGGCACGGTCCGCCGACAGCTCCGACTTGCGGAACCACTCGCGCAGCGCCGTCACGATCGCCATGATCGCGACGTTGCCCAGCGGGATCCAGGCGACCTTCATCGCCAGATTCGTCAGGAACAGCAGGATCGTGCGGTAGACCGCGTGCCCGGACAGCGCGTGCCCGACCTCGTGGCCGACGACCGCCCGCATCTCTTCCTCGTCCAGCAGCTCGACCAGGCCGGTCGTCACCACGATGATCGGCTCGTCGAGACCGATGCACATGGCGTTGGGCTGCGGGTCCTGATTCACATACATCGGCGGGACCTTCTCCAGGTCCAGGATGTAGCAGGCGTCGCGCAGCATGTCGTTGAGGTGCGCGAACTGCTGGTCGCTCACCCGCACCGAGTCCGACAGGAACAGCAGCCGCAGGCTGCGCTCCGGCAACAAGCCGCTGAGCGTCTTGAAGACGGTGTCGAACCCGCTCAGCTTGCGCAACGCCACCAGCGCCGAGCGGTCCGCCGGGTGCTCGTACGACCGCGACGAGATTCCGGGGAATCGCCGCCGGTCCCGGCTCGGTACGTTCGCGCTGCCGTCTGGGCTCTCCGTCATTGGGGCCTCCCCCTGTTCGACTGCGTGTGTTCAGAGTAGAGGACGCCACCGACAGGAGAATGGATGCTCGGGCGTACGCTGGCGATCGCACCAATACCCGCACAGGTTCGTACACATGGCCCGCGGACCGCACCAGAGGGAGCGCATCGTCATGCCGTATCCGAGCGTGCTGCTCGCCGCAGCCCAGGAGACCGCCAGGGACGGCGGACCCGGATGGATCCTGCGCGCGGTGATCATCGTCGGCGTCGTGGGTGCCGCCCTGCTCGCCTGGTTCCTGCTGCGCGGCTACGGGCAGGACTGACCCTCCGCCGGCCCGCCCGGGGCGTCTCCGGGCGGAGTCGCCGTGGGCCCCCGGTGGGCCGACGCTTACGATGTGGTGGAAGTCTCTGCCCGACCCCAGCCCGGATTGGTCCTGCCGACGATGAGCCTGCACACCACCGCACAGTCCCTGGCCACCCTCGCCGCCGAACCCGGCCACGAGGGCGGGCACGCCAGCCTCAGCCCCTTCGTGACCGGCGGCGGCGCCCTGTTTATCCTGCTTCTCCTGCTCTGGATCACCACCCGTTTCAACCGGGACCGCTGAGCCCCGGCACCCGGCACCCGGCATCGCGCGTCGCCCAGTAGGGTCTGCACGCATGGGAGAGCACACAGGGCCCGTGAAGCGGCGACTCGGAGTGATGGGCGGGACGTTCGACCCGATCCATCACGGACACCTCGTCGCCGCCAGCGAGGTGGCCAGCCAGTTCCACCTCGACGAGGTCATCTTCGTGCCCACGGGACAGCCGTGGCAGAAGAGCCACAAGACGGTGTCCCCGGCCGAGGACCGGTATCTGATGACGGTCATCGCGACCGCGTCGAATCCGCAGTTCTCCGTCAGCCGGATCGATATCGACCGCGGCGGCAAGACGTACACGATAGACACGCTGCGTGATCTGCGGACCGAGCACCGTGACGCGGATCTGTTCTTCATCACCGGCGCCGACGCGCTCAGCCAGATCCTGACCTGGCACGATGCCGCGGAGCTGGTCTCACTCGCCCACTTCATCGGGGTGACCCGGCCCGGCCATGTCCTCGCGGACCCCGGGCTGCCCGCGGGGGCGGTGTCCTTGGTCGAGGTGCCGGCGCTGGCCATCTCCTCGACCGACTGCCGGGCGCGCGTCGCCCAGGGGGATCCGGTCTGGTACCTGGTGCCGGACGGTGTGGTGCGCTACATCGACAAAAAGCAGCTGTACCGCAACGACGGCTGACGGGGCTGACGGAAAGGGGCACCGGTGAGCGACCGACAGGATCCGTACGGGCCGCGGGACCCGTATGCCCACGACCCGTATGCCCAGGAGCAGCAAGGGCAGCAGGGTCAGCAGGGCTACACCTACGACGCCTACGGGCAGCCGGTGTACCACGACGCCGCACAGCCGTCGTACCAGCAGCACTACGACGCGTACGGGCAGCAGGCCGCGCCGTCCGCCTATGAGGGCTATGACCCGTACGGCGGCCAACAGAGCGGCGGCCAGGCCCCCCAGGGGTACCAGGGCGGCCACCAGCCGTACCAGGCGCAGCCGGAGTACGGCTACGACGCCTACGGCGGCGGCCAGGTGCAGGACCGGCCCGGCCATCCGCAGCAGTACGACCCGTACGGCCGCCCCCAGCAGGACCCGTCCCACCAGCAGGAGTGGATCCCGCAGCAGGCCCAGCAGTCCCCGTACGAGCAGGTCCCCTACGGGGAGCAGCCCCGTTACGAGGAGGCCGCCCCGCAGCGCCAGGACGGCCCGCCCCGGCCGCCGGCGCAGCGCCGCGCCCCGGCGGAGGAAGCCGACGGACCGGACGCCGCGGGCAGGTCCGGCGCGCCCTCCGCCGACGGCCCCGATTACGGCACCGAGCAGTTCTCCTTCATCGAGGAGCCGGACGAGGACTCCGAAGACGTCATCGACTGGCTGAAGTTCACCGAGAGCCGCACCGAGCGGCGCGAGGAGGCCAAGCGGCGCGGCCGCAGCCGGATCGTCGCGCTGTCCGTCGTGCTGGCCCTGCTGGTCGCCGGCGGTGTCGGCTATCTGTGGTGGGCGGGCAAGCTGCCGGGAGTGGCCGGTCCGGACGCCGGCGCGGCCGCGGCCGCCGGGCAGAAGCGCGATGTCCTCGTCGTCCATCTGCGGGACACCAAGAGCGGGAACAGCTCGACGGCGCTGCTGGTGGACAACGAGACCACCCACAAGGGCACCACCGTCCTCCTGCCCAACAGCCTCCTCGTCCCCAAGGACGACGGCACCAGCACGACGCTCGGCAAGTCCGTCAAGGACGAGGGCACCGAGCCGACCCGGGACTCCCTCAACAACCTCCTGGGCGCCGACCTCAAGGCCAGCTGGCGGCTGGACACCCCGTACCTGGAGAACCTCGTCGAGACGATCGGCGGGATCACCCTGGACACCGACGCCACCGTCCCCGGCGCCAAGAAGGGCGCCTCCCCGGTCGTCAAACAGGGCAGCGCCCAGGACCTCAACGGCCAGGCCGCCGTCGCCTACGCCACCTACCTGAAGCCCGGCGAGCCGCAGACCAAGCAGCTCCAGCGGTTCGGCCAGGTCATGCAGGCGGCCCTGAAGAAGGTCTCCAGCGACGCCGACGGCGCCACCACCACGGTCAAGACGCTGCTCCAGGTGCTCGACCCGCCGCTCACCGAGGCCCAGCTGGGCAGCTCGCTGGCGCAGCGGGCGGAGCTGGCGAAGACCGGCGCCTACCGCACCACCCTGCTGCCCGTACAGGCGAACGGGACGCTCAGCCAGACCACCTCGGCCGGCGTGGTCAAGGACGTGCTCGGCGGCACGGTCAAGAAGACCACCCCCGACGCGACCGTCCGGGTAGCGGTCCGCAACGCCACCGGAAACCGGGCCGCCACCGGAAAGGCGCAGGTCGCGCTGCTCAACGGCGGCTACAGCTTCGTCGACGACGGCACCGCCGCCGCGGCCGGCACCGCGTCCCGGATCACCTACGCGAACGCCGCCCAGAAGGCCAAGGCCGCGGAGGTCGCCAAGACACTGGGGCTGCCGGCGGGCGCGGTCACGCAGGGCAAGGGCGCCTCGAACGCCGATATCACCGTGGTGCTGGGACGGGACTACAAGGGCTGACGGGCCGGACGCGCCCGGCTCCTCCGGCACCGGCCGGGGGCCCGGGCGCCCGGCCCCGGCGCTGACCGGCCCGGACGCCGGGACCGACCAGTGGGTTCGAAAACACAGCCGGGAGTGTCGGCGGTCCGTGAGACCCTTGAGGGGTACCTGACCGCCGATCCGGCTGCCCATGGGGGACTGCGGCGCGCGCCGCGGCTCCGCAGTGAGCCAGCGCCCCTGCCCGGCCGGAGAGGCTGCCCTCGAACCGGAAAGCCGCTTGTGACCGCCACGGACCGCTCCATCGAGCTCATCAACGCCGCCGCCCAGGCCGCGGCCGACAAGCTCGCGCACGACATCATCGCGTACGACGTCAGTGACGTCCTCTCGATCACCGACGCCTTCCTGCTGGCCTCGGCGCCCAGCGACCGCCAGGTCAAGTCGATCGTCGACGAGATCGAGGAACGCCTCAACAAGGACCTCGGTGCCAAGCCGGTCCGCCGCGAGGGCGACCGCGAGGCCCGCTGGGTGCTGCTCGACTACGTCGACATCGTGGTGCACATCCAGCACAGCGAGGAGCGGGTCTTCTACGCGCTAGAGCGCCTGTGGAAGGACTGCCCCGAGATCGACCTCCCCGAGGAGGCCAAGGCCACCCGTGGCAAGGCCGCGGCGCACGCCGACGCCACGGCGGGCGAACAGGACGGTGAGCTGCTCTGAACGGCACCAGGAGCGGCCAGGGTCGCCGCATCGTCCTGTGGCGCCACGGCCAGACCGCCTGGAATCTGGAGCGCCGCTTCCAGGGCTCGACGGACATCGAGCTGACCGAGGCGGGTGTCGCCCAGGCGCGCCGCGCCGCCCGGCTGCTCGCCGCCCTCGGACCGGACGCCATCGTCGCCTCCGACCTCCAGCGGGCGGCGGCGACGGCGCGTGAGCTGGCCGCCCTGACCCGGCTCGACGTCACGCATGACGCGGCCCTGCGGGAGACCTACGCGGGCTCCTGGCAGGGTCTGACGCACGACGAGATCCTCGCGCAGTACGGCGAGCAGTACACCGCCTGGAAGCGCGGTGAGCCGGTGCGCCGCGGCGGCGGTGAGCTGGAGACCGAGGTCGCCGACCGGGCCGCCCCCGTCGTCCTCAACCACGCCGACAAGCTTCCCGAGAACGGCACCCTGGTCGTGGTCAGTCACGGCGGCACCATCCGCACCACCATCGGGCGGCTGCTCGGCCTGGAGGCCCACCACTGGGAGGGCCTGGGCGGTCTGTCGAACTGCTGCTGGTCGGTGCTGGGCCGGGGCGCGCGCGGCTGGCGCCTGATGGAACACAACGCCGGCACCCTGCCGGAGCCGGTGCTCGGCGACGACGACTGAGCCCGCCGGGCGGCCCGGCCGGACCGGATTTCACATCTGGGCAGGTCGCAGGCTAAAGTTCTTCTTGTTCGCGGCGCCGCCGGGGGAAACCCGGGGGAGCGGAACAAGACCCGGGGCTATAGCTCAGTTGGTAGAGCGCCTGCATGGCATGCAGGAGGTCAGGAGTTCAATTCTCCTTAGCTCCACAGCCCGGATGATCCCGTCTCCTCTCGGAGGCGGGATCTCTGCGTTGTGCGGGGCCGTCGCGCGGTCGGGGCGCCCCGTGCGCGGGCCGTCGCCGGGCCGGTGGCCGGCGGTGCCGTCGGCCACGGTGGCGCGAAGGCGGCCCTGACCCGGCACCCGGTCCGTGGCAGAATCGGACGGCGCCGGCAGGGGAGGAGAGATCGCGATGCCCACGAGCATCCTCGAGGAGGTCAATGACCTGCTCGAAGTGGCCGAGGCGCAGGGCTATGACTGGCTGCCGGAATACGCGCTCCGTTTCACCTGCCCCGTCGACGGTCCCGCCTCCGTGCGCAACGGCGACGGCACCGCTCTTCAGTGCCCCTCGTGCGGCTCCTCCCATGTCGCACAGGTGCTGGGCGACAACGGGGGCGTTTCCTTCGTTTGTACGGCCTGCGGCCACAGTTGGAGCTGATGGATGGGCGCGCACAGCAGGAAATGTGACTGGTGCGGCAGCGGTACGCCGATCGTCCGGGACATGGAACCCGTCAACACGGACTACCAGTACTGGTGCGAGGAATGCGCCCGCGCCCTGGTCATAAAAGGCGACCCGATCGAGACCTACCGGGAGCTCGACGGGGAGCCGATCTACGGGCGGCTGCTGGACGAGCACTGCACCCTGAAGCGCTTCTACTCGTTCGCCACGGCCTGAGCGGGCCGCGCCCCCCAAGGGGCCGCTGACGGAGCGTGCCCCCTCCTTGACGGCGTCTCAGGCAGCTCAGGACAGCTCCGGGCGGTTCCGGACGCTTCCGGGCGCTTTCGGCCAGCCGGAACTGCCGTCGGCGACGGGGACGTTGTGGCGGACATGAGACCGACACCGCGCAATTCCGCAGTGCGGCCGCACGGTTCAGCTGCCGCCGCCCCCGGCATCGGCGGCCGGGCCTGCGTCGCCGTGTCCCGCCCGCCCCCGCAGCCGCCACAGCCGGGCCCCGGTCAGGGCCAGCAGCGCGAGACCGGCGAGCGGATAGCTGCCGGAGAGCAGCATCTGCACGCCGTTCTGGTGCAGTTCCTCGTGGTGGTGCCAGCGGTGCGGCACCCACCACAGCGCGAACGAGCAGAAGAGCAGTCCCAGCGCACCGGTCATCGTCCACCGGCGGCGGGCCGCGGTGCCCGTCCGGCGCAGCGCCTCGGAGCCGGCCAGGACCAGCATCGGTACGCACCACACCCAGTGGTGGGACCAGGAGATCGGGCTGACCAGGAGCGCGGTCGCGGCACAGGCGGCCGCCGCCCAGGCGCGCTGCCCGCGCAGCAGCGAGGCGACCGCCAGTGCCAGACCGAGGGCCCCGGTCAGTCCGGCGACCACGACCCAGGCGGCGCCCGGGTCGTGGGTGTGCAGCAGCCGGGCGAGGGCGCCGCGCAGCGACTGGTTCGCGGTGATCTCCACCTCACCGACCCGGTCGGTGGCGTACACGATCTCGGTCCAGAAGCGGTACGAGTCGCGTGGCAGCGCGAGCGCGGAGAGCAGCGCGGTGGCCAGGAAGGTGGCGGTGGCGACGGTGGCCTGCCGCAGCCAGGGGTTCCAGGCGGCGCGGGCCCCCGCGCCGGAGCGCAACAGCTGCCCGGCACGGACCAGTCCGGCCAGCGCGAGAAACACCGCGAACAGCGCCGGGGTCAGTTTGAGGCCGGCCGCGACACCGATGCCGATGCCCGCGAGCCGCCGGGTGTCCGCGCGGGTCAGGTCCCACAGCACCAGCACCGCGATCAGCAGATTGATCTGGCCGTAGCGCAGCGTCGTCCAGACCGGCTCGCACCACACCAGCAGCGCGGAGAGGGCGAACGCCGCGGCGGGCCGGGGGAGCCGCCGGGGCCGGCCGGCCAGCCGCAGCGAGAGGTGCACGACGCCGACGAGCAGCAGCAGGTTGCCGGCGGTGGCGACGGTCCGCATCGCCGGGACCCCGAGCAGGGTGAGCGGGGTGAACAGCAGGGCCGCGAAGGGCGGGTAGGTGTTGGGCAGATGCGCCGAGGTCGCCACCATGTCGTAGAGGGGCTCGCCGTTGCGGACGGTGAAGCCCTCGGCGCGGTAGACCATCAGGTCGATCATCGTCACGTGCAGCAGGCGCTGCACGGTCCAGAAGACGGCGAAGGAGACCAGGCAGCCGAGGGCCGCGGCGAGCGTGGGGTGCCGGCGGATGAGGCCCTTGCCGGGGTGGGCGCCGTCGGCGTCGGTGGGCTGCTCCAGCTCCAGCGCGGTCACGGCGTACGACTCCCCAGGACGAATCGGGCACAGATCGCCGACAGTACCGCGCGTCGCGCCGAAGGGCCCCTGGCAGAACGATTTGGCAGAAGCCGGGGAGGTCCGTGTAATGTAGGCGATGCCGCAGCGGGGAACCGCGCGGAAACAGAATACGGGGCTATAGCTCAGTTGGTAGAGCGCCTGCATGGCATGCAGGAGGTCAGGAGTTCAATTCTCCTTAGCTCCACAGTGAACGAAGCAGGTCATCCGATATGGATGGCCTGCTTCGTCGTGCGTCCGCGTACCGGGCGCCCCAGGGGTGCAACCGGCGGGAGTTCTCCCGGTGTTGTGCTGATATCCGGTCAGTGACGCGTTCGCCAGGGCGAGTTGACCGTTCACTCCGTGTTCATTCCTGACCAGTCCTTGTCTTTCCTTGGGCTCATCTTGGTGATCGCATGCCCCTGACATGAACGGTTCACCGAAAGAGTGGCGCATCGCGTGAGCCTCACCTCTCACGCCTTCACCGCTCGTGCGGTGCCGCACACCGGCACACCGGCGCAGCGCGGCACCCCGCGGCGCACACATCGCCACACAGGGGGTTCCATGAGATCAAGCCGCACCAGATCACCGCGCGCCCGCGCCGGTCTGGCCTGGGCAGCGACGCTGCCGCTGGTCGCCGGTGCGCTCGCGCTCGGCGCGCCCGCCGCCGACGCCGCGGGCCACGACGGCGGCCGGCACGCACTGCCGGGCACCAAGCCGCTGTGGGCCACCCGGCAGGCCGACCAGGGTGCCACCGCCGCCTCCGCGGCCGTCACCGCCCGCGTCTATCTGGCCGGCCGCGACGCCAAGGGGCTCGCGGCCCGCGCGAGGGCCGTGTCCGACCCGCACTCCGCCGCGTACGGGAAATATCTGAGCCCCGCCCAGGTGCGCGCCCGTTACGGAGCCACGCACGACCAGATAGCCAAGGTGACCGGCTGGCTGAAGAAGTCCGGCCTGACGGTCACCGGCACCACCAACCGCTATCTGACGGTCACCGGCGACGCGGCCGCCGCCGAGCGTGCTTTCGCCGTCGACCTGCACAATTACCGCAAGAGCGGGCATACTTACCACGCCCCGTCGGCCACCGCCTCCGCGCCCGCCGCCCTGGCCGACGCGGTGCTGACGGTCACCGGCCTGAACAACGCGCCGCGGCCCGTCAAGCACCACTCCGGCGAACTGCCGCCGCCGGAGGGCGTCTTCCGTAACTCCGGCCCGTTCTCCTCGTACTACGGCTCCAGGACCGACAAGAAGCTGCCGTCCGCCTACGGGAGCAAGGCGCCGTACGCGATCAAGGGCTACACCGGACAGCAGCTCCGCGCCGCCTACGGGGCGAAGAAGTGGACCGGCAAGAACGTCACCGTCGCGATCACCGACGCCTACGCCTCGCCGACCATCGCCAAGGACGCGGACAAGTACGCCGCCCGCAACGGTGACCCCCGTTACCGCCGGGGCCAGCTCTCCCAGGTGCTTCCCGAGGACTACACGCACATCGAGGAGTGCGGCGCGGCCGGCTGGTACGGCGAGGAGACCCTCGACGTCGAGGCCGTGCACGCCGTCGCCCCCGACTCCGACATCGTCTACGTCGGCGGCGCCTCCTGCATGGACAACGATCTGCTCGACTCGCTCGGCAAGATCGTCGACGGGCACCTCGCCGACATCGTCTCCAACTCCTGGGGCGACATCGAGGCGAACGAGACCCCGGACGTGGCCGCCGCCTACGACCAGCTCTTCCAGCAGGGCGCGGTGCAGGGCATCGGCTTCTACTTCTCCTCCGGCGACAACGGTGACGAGGTCGACAACACCGGCACCAAGCAGGTCGACACCCCGGCGAACTCCGCCTGGGTGACCGCCGTCGGCGGCACCTCTCTGGCCGTCGGCAAGCACGACGCGTACCAGTGGGAGACCGGCTGGGGCACCCGCAAGGCGGTGCTCTCCAAGGACGGCCACGACTGGACCGGCTTCCCCGGCACCTTCAACGGCGGCGCCGGCGGCGGCACCAGCAAGACCGTCGCGCAGCCCTTCTACCAGCGCGGAGTCGTACCGGACGGGCTCGCGAAGGCGAACGGCGGCGGCGCGATGCGCACCGTTCCGGACATCGCCGCGGTCGCCGACCCCAACACCGGATTCCTGGTCGGCCAGACCCAGACCCTGCCGGACGGCACGCTCGGCTATGACGAGTACCGCATCGGCGGCACCTCACTGGCCGCCCCGGTGATCGCGGGCGTCCAGGCGCTCGCCCAGCAGGCCCGGCACGGCGTCGCCATCGGCTTCGCCAACCCCGGCATCTACCAGCGCTACGGCACCGCCGCCTACCACGACGTCACCGACCACCCCCTGGGCGCCGGCCGTGACCTGGCGGTCGTCCGGGTCGACTACGTCAACGGCACCGACGCGAGCAAGGGCACCACGACCTCGCTGCGCAGCCTGGGCAAGGACAGCTCCCTGCGCGCGGTCGTCGGCTACGACGACGTCACCGGCGTCGGCACGCCGGGCGCCGGCTATGTGAGCTCCTACCGCCCCTGACGCCAGGGCGCGGCACCGCCTCCCCGCGCCGGCCGTGCCCCGGTGACGCGGCGGTAGGAGGACGGGGTAACCGGGGGCGGGGCCCGCATGGGGGCGATCCCAGCGCGGGCCCCGTACGCCCTGCGGTACCCTGACGCCATGCGTGCCGTACGCCTTCTGCTTAGCGGGCCGCGCTGATCAGTACCGACGGATGACAGAACCCCGTCGGAATCGGCGCGGCTTCCCCTCCTGTGCGAGGGGTCTTTTTGTTTCCGGCGTGCCGGGGATCTGGCGCGTTTCCGCTGGCAGAGACGATCGATGGAGCTTTGAGGACGATGAGCGAGACGACCAACTCCCCCGCTGCCGAAAGTGCGGGAGGTGCCCCCACCGAGACGACGGCGCCGCACCGCTACACGGCCGCGCTGGCCGCCGACATCGAGGCCCGCTGGCAGGAATTCTGGGAGGTGGAGGGGACCTACGAGGCCCCCAACCCCAAGGGTGACCTGGCCGGCGACGCCGGGGCCGTGGCCCGCCCCAAGAAGTTCATCATGGACATGTTCCCCTACCCGTCGGGCGCCGGCCTGCACGTCGGGCACCCGCTGGGCTTCATCGCCACCGACGTCTACGCCCGCCACCAGCGCATGACGGGCCACAACGTCCTGCACACCCTGGGCTTCGACGCCTTCGGCCTGCCCGCCGAGCAGTACGCCGTGCAGACCGGCACCCACCCGCGGGTCTCCACCGAGGCCAACATCGTCAACATGCGGCGCCAGCTGCGCCGCCTGGGCCTGGGCCACGACGGGCGCCGCTCGATCGAGACGATCGACCCGGCGTACTACAAGTGGACCCAGTGGATCTTCCTCCAGATCTTCAACTCCTGGTACGACCCGGAGGCGGACGCCGCCCGCCCGATCGACACCCTGGTCGCCCAGTTCGAGGCCGGTGACCGCCCGACCCCCGACGGCCGGGCCTGGAGCGGACTGAGCCCCCTGGAGCGGGCCAACATCCTGGGCGAGTACCGCCTGGCGTACGCCTCGGACGCACCG
The DNA here is from genome assembly GCF_042724075.1 of Streptomyces sp. NPDC127097. Lineage (NCBI taxonomy): Bacteria > Bacillati > Actinomycetota > Actinomycetes > Kitasatosporales > Streptomycetaceae > Streptomyces > Streptomyces sp. NPDC127097. The sequence continues at coordinate 19,359 of NZ_JBHXFI010000016.1, forward strand.
GTCAACTGGTGTCCCGGCCTGGGCACGGTGCTGGCCAACGAGGAGGTCACCGCCGACGGCCGTTCCGAGCGCGGTAACTACCCGGTCTTCAAGGCCAAGCTGCGCCAGTGGAACATGCGCATCACCGCCTACGCCGACCGGCTGCTGAACGGCCTGGACGCGCTGGACTGGCCGGAGGCCATCAAGCTCCAGCAGCGCAACTGGATCGGCCGCTCCGAGGGCGCCCGGGTCGACTTCCCGGTGGGCGACGACAAGATCACCGTCTTCACCACCCGCCAGGACACCCTGTTCGGCGCGACGTACATGGTGCTGGCGCCCGAGCACCCGCTGGTCGCCGGCGCCGACAACGGCAACGGCACGGGCTCGATCGTCCCGGACGCCTGGCCCGAGGGCACCCACGACGTGTGGACCGGCGGTCACGCCACCCCCGGCGACGCCGTAGCCGCCTACCGCAAGCAGGCCGCCTCCAAGTCGGACGTCGAGCGGCAGGCCGAGGCCAAGGACAAGACCGGCGTCTTCACCGGCGCCTTCGCGACCAACCCGGTCAGCGGCGAACGGGTCCCGGTCTTCATCGCCGACTACGTCCTGATGGGCTACGGCACCGGCGCGATCATGGCCGTCCCCGCCCACGACACCCGCGACTTCGCCTTCGCCCGCGCCTTCGAGCTGCCGATGCGCTGTGTCGTCGAGCCGTCGGACGACCGCGGCACCGACCCCTCGACCTGGGACGACGCCTTCGCCTCCTACGACGCCAAGATCGTGAACTCGTCCGGCGCGGACATCTCGCTGGACGGCCTGGGCGTCACGGAAGCCAAGGCGAAGATCACCGAGTGGCTGGCCGACCAGGGCATCGGCGAGGGCACCGTCAACTTCCGGCTGCGCGACTGGCTGTTCAGCCGGCAGCGCTACTGGGGCGAGCCGTTCCCGATCGTCTACGACGAGGACGGCGTGGCCCACGCCCTGCCCGAGTCGATGCTGCCGCTGGAACTGCCCGAGGTCGAGGACTACTCCCCGCGGACCTTCGACCCGGACGACGCCGACACCCAGCCGGAGACCCCGCTGTCCCGTAACGAGGACTGGGTCCATGTCGACCTGGACCTGGGCGACGGCATCAAGCGCTACCGCCGCGAGACCAACACCATGCCCAACTGGGCGGGTTCGTGCTGGTACGAGATGCGCTACCTGGACCCCCACAACAGCGATGCGCTGGTCGACCCGGAGATCGAGCAGTACTGGATGGGCCCGCGCGAGGGGCAGCCGGCCGGCGGCGTCGACCTGTACGTGGGCGGCGCGGAGCACGCCGTACTGCACCTGCTGTACGCCCGCTTCTGGTCCCAGGTGCTGCACGACCTGGGCCATGTCTCGTCCTCCGAGCCGTTCCACAAGCTGTACAACCAGGGCATGATCCAGGCATTCGTCTACCGGGACAGCCGCGGCATCGCCGTCCCGGCCGCCGAGGTCGAGGAGCGGGACGGCGGCTATTACTACCAGGGCGAGAAGGTCAGCCGCGTCCTGGGCAAGATGGGCAAGTCCCTGAAGAACGCCGTCACGCCCGACGAGATCTGCGCCGAGTACGGCGCGGACACCCTGCGCCTGTACGAAATGGCCATGGGCCCGCTGGACGTGTCGCGCCCGTGGGACACCCGGGCCGTCGTCGGCCAGTACCGCCTGCTCCAGCGCCTGTGGCGCAATGTCGTCGACGAGGCGACCGGCGAGGTCACCGTCGTTGACAGCGAGCCGGACGAGGCCACCCTGCGCGCCCTGCACAAGGCGATCGACGGTGTCAGCCAGGACATGGCGAACCTGCGCTTCAACACCGCCATCGCCAAGGTGACCGAGCTGAACAACCACCTGACCAAGGCGGGCACCCCCGTCCCGCGCACCGTCGCGGAGCAGCTGGTGCTGCTGATCGCCCCGCTCGCGCCGCACATCGCCGAGGAGCTGTGGCGCAAGCTGGGCCACACGGAGTCCGTGGTGCACGCGGACTTCCCGGTGGCCGACCCGGCGTACGTCGTGGACGAGACCGTGACCTGCGTCGTGCAGATCAAGGGCAAGGTCAAGGCGCGGCTGGAGGTCGCCCCGTCGATCTCCGACGCCGACCTGGAGGCGACGGCCCTGGCCGAGCCGGCCGTGGTCGCGGCGCTGGACGGCGCAGGCATCCGGAAGGTCATCGTCCGGGCGCCGAAGCTGGTGAACATCGTTCCGGCGTAACCGCCGGCGGGCGCCCGGGACCGGCCCCGGGCGCCCGGCAGCGGTTCTTCAAGACCGCCGCTGACACCTCACCGGGCCGGTCGCGAGACCGCTTCGGCCCACCCTGCCGGTGCTCCGTGAGCGCCATGGGTGGTTTCCCCTACGGGCAGGTTGGGGGTTCTTCCGGAACCCGCGACCTGCCCGATCCGTTTACCGTGGAGGTACAGGGCGCGGGCCGGAATCCGGCGCCGCCGACACGTCTGGGGAGAGCCCATGGAAGCCGCCGCCGCCATCGTCGGACTGCTCTTCGTGCTGTTCGTTCTGGCCGGGGTCTTCGTGACGGTCAAGGCGGTCAAGGCAGCCAAGCGCGGAGTGGACCGCACGGTCGCCCAGGCCCGCAGAACCGTCGAGGACACCACCCTCCGGGCCCGCCAGTTCGCCCAGCCCGGCGTGGTCGGCGAACTGGCGCAGCTGCGGCTCTCGCTGCGCACCTCCATGCGCGCCACCCAGGAGGTGCTTTACGGGGGATCGCCGGACGATGCCTCCCTCAGCGAGGCGATCGGCCTCTTCGAGCGCCTCAGCGCCCATGGCCATGAGCTGGACGACGAACTCAAGCGGCTGGAGCGCGAGCCCGACCGGGCCACCATCGGCACCCGCCTCCCGGACCTCCGGGAGCGCCTGGAGCGGATCACGCACTCCGCGGAGTCGCTGCGCTGGGCCGCGCGCGACCGCGCCCGCAAGTTCGCGGACGACGATCTGGCCTCGCTCAGCGACCAGATCGATGTGGAGTCCGGGGCGCTGCGGCACTGGACCCGGGTCGAGGACGTCACGGATCCGCTGCGGGACCCCGTACCGGGCCGTGCGGAGAGCGCGGGACCGGGCGAGACGACGAGCCCCGGGCAAGGGCAGCCGACGGACGGGCCCGCACGGTCCGGCGCCACCGCCGGCCCGTCGGACGCCGCCGCCCGCTCTTGGGGCCCGACCCCCGAGGACCAGCCGGCGATCACCGCACGGGACCCCCGCACCCAGCCGTCCTACCCGTGGCAGAAGACCCCGCGGACGGAGGACACGACCAGATGAGGCCATAGCGGCAGGGGGAGGCGCGAGGGGGTGGGGTGGGGGCGGGGCCGGCCCCGGGGGGAGAGGGAAAACGAGGTGGAGAGCCGGGCTCCAACGGGCCTTATCGGCCTCCACCGGGCTTCTAATCCTGGTGGACATCGAGGTCGCGGCGGTTGCCGGGGCATTGACGCCGGAGGTCGCCGTCGCGCGGACCCAGGGCCCCGGCGGCGCTTTTCGGTGGGCTCTTGGCAGAGCCTTGGGTAAACCTGGAGGATCTTGGGGAGGGGCCCGCACTGTGCGGCGTCCGGATCCCCGGATAACCTCCCTGTCATGTCCCGCCATGTCGCGATCGTCACCGATTCCACGGCCTACTTGCCGCGGGCGGCTATCGAGCGTCACCACATCACGGCCGTGCCGCTGACCGTCGTCCTGGGGGACCAGGCCCTGGAAGAGGGCACCGAAATCTCCGCGAGATCCCTCGCCCAGGCGCTCCAGAAGCGCCGGTCCGTGACGACCTCCCGGCCCAGCCCCGCGACGTTCGCGGAGACCTACCGCAAGGTCGCGGCGACCGGTGCGAGCGGCATCGTCTCACTCCACCTCTCCTCGGAATTCTCCGGCACCTACGACGCGGCGGTGCAGGCGGCCAAGGAAGCTCCGGTGCCCGTACGTGTCGTGGACACCGGGATGGTCGCGATGGCCCTCGGGTTCTGCGCCCTGGCGGCCGCGGAGACGGCGGAGGCCGGCGGGGACGCGGACGAGGCGGTCGCCGCCGCGGAGAAGCGCGCAGCGGGTACCTCCGCCTACTTCTACGTCGACACCCTCGACTATCTGCGCCGCGGTGGCCGGATCGGCGCGGCGCAGGCGCTGCTCGGCTCCGCGCTCGCCGTCAAACCGCTCCTGCAACTGGCCGACGGGCGGATCGAGCTGCTGGAGAAGGTCCGTACGGCGTCCAAGGCCATCGCGCGGCTGGAGGAGATCGCCGCGGAGCGGGCGGGCGAGGGCCAGGTCGATATCGCGGTCCACCATCTTGCCGCGGCGGAGCGCGCGGAGGCTCTGGCCCAGCGGCTCCGGGAGCGGGTGACCGGGCTCAATGAGCTGCATGTGAGCGAGGTGGGCGCGGTGATCGGCGCGCATACGGGTCCCGGGCTGTTGGGGGTTGTGGTTTCGCCGCGGTGAGAGGGGCGGCGGGGTGTCCTGTGGGTGACGGAGTTATCCACAACTGGGGTGCTGTCCACCGGATTTGACGCTGCTCGGCGGGATCTGCGCGGGGTGCTTAGCGTCGGTCGGTATGAACTTGTCTCGGTCCGCGTCATGGGGGCTTCCGGCCTCGTCCGGGGGTTCGGAGCTGGGGGCGGGGGTGGCTTCGGCCTCTGTGACTCCTCCAGATTCTTCGACCCCTCCAGCCTCTTTGGCTCCTTCTGCCCCTTCCGTTCTCTCCGGCTCTTCGGGGGCGTCGGCTCCTTCCTTCTCCTCGCCTGCGTCGTCTGCGTCGGCTCGCTCCGCCCCGCCGTACGGGGCAGTGGCCCCATCCGGCGGGGCGGAGCGGCGGGAGTGGGAGCGCGAGAGGGTGCGGGCCCGGGTTGCGGCGATCTTTGGTGACGCAGCGAGCGCTACCGAGGACGTCCCGCCGCCTCCTGGGCATGATTCCCCGCGCGCACGCCGTAGGGAGCGGGCGTGGTGTGCCGTGCGCGAACGGCTCCCGCTATGGGTGCAGTTACGGTGTGGCACCGACCCGAGAGCGCTCGTCGCACTGGTCCTGGTGCTCTTGGTGGCCGTGGGGTTCGCCGTGCAGCACTTCTGGGTGGGGCGCCCCGAGCCGGTACGGACCCCGGCGGTCGAGCGGGCCGGAGGGGCGCCCGGCCCCGACTCGCGAGCACCGTCGCTGCCGTCGGCGTCATCGTCCGCCACTGCGGTGGCGAACGGCCCGCCGGGCAATGCGGGGCGCCGGCTGGTCGTCGTCGATGTCACGGGCAAGGTCCGGCACCCCGGAATTCAGCGGATGCCGCCGGGGTCGCGGGTGGCCGACGCCTTGCGGGCTGCGGGCGGTGTGCTGCGCGGGACGAACATCCGCGGGCTCAACCGGGCGCGGCTGCTGACCGACGGGGAACAGATCGTGGTCGGCGCGGCTGGTGCGGCCGGTGGTGGGGCTGGGGCCGGGGGTGGTGCCGGTTCCGCTGACGTGGGGGCCGGCGGGTCGGGGAGTGGGCCGCCGAGTGCCGGGGCTGGTCCCGGCGGTCCGGTCAGTCTCAGCACGGCGACCGAGCAGCAGCTCGACTCCCTTCCGGGAGTGGGCCCTGTCCTGGCCCGTCACATCGTCGAATTCCGCACCCAGCACGGTGGGTTCACCTCGGTGGACCAGCTCCGTCAGGTGACCGGTATCGGTGACCGCCGCTTCGCCGATCTGCGCCCCCTGGTGGTGCCATGACCGGCCCTCGCGCCACCGTGCACGCCACGGCGACATCGCCGCACGGCGCCTCGGACCCACGTCAGGAGGGCCCCGCCGATCTGCGTCTTGTCGCGCCCGCCCTGGCGGCCTGGGTGGCCGCGGCGATCGGGCTGGGCGTCCCCGGCGGGGGAGTGGCGGTGGCCTGTGGTGTGGCCGTGGTGCTGGCGGTCTTTGTTCTGCGGGTGGCTGTGGTTCGGCGCAGGGCCGAGCGTGCATCGGGGGTGGAAGAGCAGCCTGGTGTCGCTCCTCTGACCGGCACCGGTCGGCGTGGAGCGGAGTCGCCCTCGCGTCGCTCGCCCCGCGTCCGGTCGGTCGGCGCGTTGGTGGCCCTGGGTGCCGTGTTGCTGTGCGCCGCGGCGGGGGCTGCGTCCGCCGCGCTGCATGCCTCGGACCTGCGGCGTGGGCCCCTCCCCGTCCTCGCGGAGCAGTATGCGCGGGCCACGGTGGAACTGGAGGTGACGGGTGATCCACGGCTGACCCGCCCCAAGGTGCGCGGCTCCCAACGGACGCCCCCGGTCCTGGTCTTCACGGCCGATGCCGTCCGTGTCACGGCGCCGAACGGCGAGGTCACGGCTGTCCGTACGCCCAGCCTGGTGGTCGTACAGCAGCCGGGAGGAGGGAGCGGCGGCGCTCATCGGGGCATCGCGTCGGAGTGGCGGGAGTTGTTGCCGTCGACCCGGATCCGGGTGGTGGCGCGGGTTGCGCCGCCGTTGTTGTCCGGCGATCAGGTAGCCGCCGTGCTGCGGGTGACGGCCGACGAGCCGCCGGGCAAGGTGGGTGCGCCGGACGCGCTCCAGCGGTTGGCGGGGAGTCTGCGTGCTGGGCTGCGTGCGGCCACGGATGGGTTGGGTCCCGATGCCCGGGCGTTGTTGCCGGGACTTGTGGTGGGGGACACCTCGCGGGTGCCGCCGGATCTGGATGACGCGTTCCGTGCCACCGACCTGACGCATCTGCTCGCCGTGTCCGGCAGCAATCTGACGATTGTGCTCGCGCTGCTGATCGGCCCGCCGTATCTTGCGACGCGCGCCGAGCGCCGCGGGCTGGCGCCGCGTCTGGGGTTGTCGCTGCGCGGTACGGCGGTCATCGGCGGCGCGCTCGCCCTCGCCTTCGTCGTGGTGTGCCGCCCGGACCCGAGCGTGCTGCGGGCCGCCGCCTGCGGTCTGATCACTTTGCTGGCGATCGGGACCGGCCGCCGCCGTTCGCTGCTCCCCGCGCTCGCCGCCGCGGTCCTGCTGCTGGTGCTCTACGATCCCTGGCTCGCCCGCAGTTACGGCTTTCTGCTTTCCGTCCTGGCGACCGGCGCTCTGCTGCTGCTCGCGCCGCGTTGGAGCGCCGCACTTCAACGGCGCCGGGTGCCGCCCCGTCTCGCCGAGGTGCTGGCCGCCGCGGCCGCCGCCCAGGCGGTCTGCGCACCCGTCGTCGCCGTGCTGGCGGCCCGGGTGGGGCTGGTCGCTGTGCCCTGCAATCTGCTGGCAGAACTGGCCGTGGGCCCCGCCACGGTTCTGGGCTTCGCGGCCCTCGCCGTCGCTCCGATCGTGCCGCCGGTCGCCCAGGCGCTGGCATGGTGCGCGGGCTGGCCCGCCGAGTGGATCGCCGGTGTCGCCCGTACGGGAGCGGCCCTGCCGGGGGCGGAGTTCGCCTGGCCGGGCGGCTGGGTCGGTGGGTTGGCGCTGGCGGCCGCCATGGTGGTCCTGGTGCCGGTCGGCCGCTGGGTGCTGCGCCGCCGCTGGTTGTGTGTGCTCTGCGTGCTGGCGGTGATCTTGGCGGTGTGCCGCCCCGCACCGTTCACCCGCGTTCTCACCGGCTGGCCGCCGCCGGGTTGGCGAGCCGTGGTCTGTGACGTCGGGCAGGGCGACGGCCTGGTGCTGGCAGCCGGCGACGGTACGGCGCTGGTGGTGGACACCGGGCCCGAGCCCCACGCCATCGACCGCTGCCTGACCGACCTGGGTGTCCGCCGCATCCCCCTGCTCGTTCTGACGCACTTCCACGCCGACCATGTGGACGGGCTCCCGGGCGCGCTCCGCGGGCGCTCGGTCGGCGCGATCCAGACCACGACCCTGCAAGAACCTCCGGGGCAGGCGCAGTTCGTGCGCGGTACGGCTGCTGCGGCCCGGGTGCCGGTCGTCCGTGCCACACCGGGGGAGCACCGCCACCTGGGCCCGCTGACCTGGGAGGTCCTCTGGCCACCCGCCTCGACCGCCCCTCCCGGCCCTGGCGTTCCCGCCAATAACCCCGCTGCCCTTGGCACTGGCACTGGCGCTGGCGCTCCGGGTGGTCCCGGTGGTCCCGTCAGCCGGGGTAGCTCTGGTGCCCCGACCGACCCCACTGCCCCCACCGACCCCACTGCCCCCACCGACCCTTCCGACCCTTCCGACCCCACGGTCTTCGACGGCCCCAACGACGCCAGCGTGACTCTGCTCGTCCGTACGGGAGGGCTGACCATCCTGCTGCTCGGCGATCTCGAACCGCCCGCACAGCAGGGGCTGTTGGCGGCGCACCCCGAGCTTGGTGGTGTCGACGTCCTGAAGGTGGCCCACCACGGCTCCGGCTATCAGGACCCGTCGTTGATGCAGCGGCTGGCGCCGCGCCTGGCGCTGATCTCCTGTGGTGCCGACAACCCGTACGGCCATCCGGCGCCCCGCACCATCGCGGCACTCCGTGCCCAGGGTGCTCGGGTACTGCGTACGGACACCGACGGAGCCATCGCGATCCTCGGCACCCCGGCCGGGCTGTCCGCCACGGTCACCGGCCACCGGGTCAAGATCCGGCTGGTCAGCGGCCCGAGAGTCCGGGGCCGTACGCACCCGGGCGTGCGCCGGGCCGGCGTCCGTACGGCAGGCAGGCGCCGCTCCAGGGACCGCCCCCGTCCCGCGGCCCACCACCACCTGATACGCGACCACAGACGCCCGCCGAGCCGTCACCCAAGCTGCCCTCTGAGACGGGTCCGGCGCCGCCGCCCCCCCCGGGACCCGCCCGACGGTTCGCCACAGCGGCCACAGCGGCCACAGCAGCCGCAGCGGTCGCAGCGATCGCAGTGACGGCAGCCTTGCGACAGTCGGCGCCGGAGAACTTGCGGCAGTCGACGCCGGAGAAATGGAGGAAGGTCTTAGAACCAGGATCAGTAGACTCCAGATTATGAGGATGAGTGAAGGCGTCGAGTGGGGCCTGCACTGTTGTGTGACGCTGGCCTGGCTCGAAGGGGACGGACCCGTGTCCACCGCTCGGCTGGCGGCCTCCTTCGAGTTGCCGGCGGCCTACCTGAACAAGCGGCTCCAGGCGCTGGTGCGGGCCGGGATTCTGCGTTCCACGCCCGGCGCGCGGGGTGGGTTCCAGTTGGCGCGGTCGCCGCAGCGGATCACCCTCATGGACGTCGTTGCGGCGATCGAGGGCGCCGACGATGTCTTCCGGTGTACCGAAATCCGTCGGCGTGGGGCCGGCGCGGCGGCGTCCGGCAGGGAGTTCGGCCGGCCCTGTGGCATCGACATGGCGATGCGCAAGGCCGAGCTGGCCTGGCGGCGTGAGCTGGCCGCACAGACCCTTGCCGATGTGATGGCCGGTACGCCCGCCTCGGCGGCGGAACGGACCCGCCGCTGGTTCGCTGCGGAGAGGACGCACACCTGATGGACACCGCTGCCACTGACGCCTACCTGGACCGGATCGGCGCCGACCGCCCCGCTTCCCCCGATGCCGACGCGCTGCGGGCACTGCACCTCAGCCATCTGCGCACCGTCCCCTTCGAGAACCTCTCCATCCACCTCGGTGAGGAGATCGTGCTCGCGGAGCAGCCGGTGCTCGACAAGATCGTCGGTGCCCGGCGCGGCGGCTTCTGTTACGAGCTCAACGGCGCGTTCGCCATGTTGCTGGGTGCGCTGGGGTATGAGGTCGAGCTGTTCGCCGCGCGGGTGTTCGGCGCCGAGGGGAAGCTCGGGATCCCGTATGACCACCTTGCGCTGCGCGTCCAGACGTCCGACGGGCCATGGCTTGCGGACGTCGGCTTCGGCAAACACAGCCACTTTCCACTGCGCTGGGACAGCCGTGCCGGGCAGGCCGATCCCGGCGGGGTGTTCCGGATCGAGGAGACGGCGGAGGGCGATCTCGATGTGGTGAGGGACGGCTCGCCGCAGTACCGCATCGAGCAACGTCCGCGCGTGTACGCGGACTTCGAGGTCGGCTGCTGGTGGAACCGGACCTCGCCCGCGTCGCACTTCACCCAGTCCCTGGTGTGCTCACGGCTGACGGAGACCGGTCGGATCACCCTCTCCGGCCGTACGCTCGTGACCACCGCGGCGGACGGCGCACGCGACGAGCGCCTGGTTGCCGCTGACGAGATCCTCGCCGCCTACCGGGAGCACTTCGGGATCGTGCTGGACCGGGAGCCCGTGGTGGGCGAGGTGCCGCCGCCTGGGATCGGAGCCCAGGCCGGCCGCTCGTAGCGGCCCGTCGCCCGGCGTCGGCACGTCTTCCGGCCGTCGGGAGTCGTCGGGCCGTCGGGAGTCGTCCGGCCGTCGGGACGGGCGCGGCCTGACGTTACTCGGCCTCGCGCCAGCCCTCGTACTCCGCCGCGAGGTCGTGCAGCCGCGCGGGGTCGTGAGCGGCGTCCGGGTCCTCGACGACCACCAGCCACTGGGCGTCCTCGGCGTCGTCCTCACCGGCCAGGGCGTCCCGTACGAGCTGGGGCTCCTCGGTGACCCCGAAGCGTTCGGTCAGGGCCTCGGCGACCTCCTCCGCCGCGTCGCGGTCGGGCAGCACCAGTACGTGGCGCACCGGTCGTACATCGGGGTGGTGGGGGGCTGCGTCATTCACCCGGCCATTGTCCGACAGGGGGAGGGCGGCCCGGTCCGGCAGGGGCGGAGTGCGGCCGGGCCGGGTTGTCAGTGGCACGTGGGATGCTGGACCGCGATGGCCAGGAAGACAGCTCACGATGACCCGCTTGCCCCCGTCACGATCGCGGTGGGCCAGGAAGACCTGCTGCTGGACCGCGCGGTGCAGCAGGTGGTGGCGGCCGCCCGGGCGGCCGATGCGGACACCGATGTGCGCGACCTCACCCCCGATCAACTACAGCCCGGCACCCTCGCCGAGCTGACCAGCCCCTCGCTCTTCGCCGAGCGCAAGGTCGTCGTGGTGCGGGCCGCCCAGGACTTGTCCGCGGACACCATCAAGGACGTCAAGGCGTATCTCGGCTCGCCCGCCGAGGAGATCACGCTGGTGCTGCTGCATGCCGGCGGCGCCAAGGGGAAGGGCCTGCTGGACGCCGCCCGTAAGGCCGGGGCGCGGGAAGTGGCCTGCCCCAAGATGACCAAGCCGGCCGACCGGCTGGCCTTCGTACGGAGCGAGTTCCGTGCGACGGGGCGTGCGGCGACGCCGGAGGCATGCCAGTCGTTGGTGGATGCGATCGGCAGCGATCTGCGTGAGCTGGCATCGGCCTGTTCGCAGCTGGCCGCCGACGTCGAGGGCACGATCGACGACGCCGTCGTCGCGCGCTACTACACCGGCCGGGCCGAGGCATCGAGCTTCACCGTCGCGGACCGCGCCGTCGAGGGCCGCGCCGCCGAGGCGCTGGAGGCACTGCGCTGGGCGATCGCCACCGGCGTCGCCCCCGTCATGATCACCAGCGCGCTGGCCCAGGGCGTCCGGGCCATCGGCAAGCTGGCCTCCGCCCCTCGCGGCGCCCGACCCGGCGACCTCGCCCGCGACCTCGGTATGCCGCCCTGGAAGATCGACCGGGTCCGGCAGCAGATGCGCGGCTGGTCGGCGGACGGTGTGGCCACGGCGCTGCGCGCGGTGGCGGCGGCCGACGCGGGAGTGAAGGGCGGCGGCGACGATCCCGAATACGCCCTGGAGAAGGCCGTCGTGACGATCGCCCGGGCGGCCCGCTCGCGGTGAGACGGCGGCCGCCGGGTGTCGGGGGTGACGATGCGACGGCGCTGGGCGCTCGGGGCAGGGGCAAGCCGTAGCCGGGGCGCCCGGAGGAGAGGCGAAGCGGCAGTCGGGGCGCCCGGGGCAGAGATCCGGCGGAGGCCGGGTGCTCTCACCGAGCCCGAGCCCGCGTGCGCGTGCGCTCTACCGGGCCGCGCGCACCAAGCCGAGCCCTGAAGCCCCTTACGGGACGGTGAGCTGTCTACCGAGCCCAGGAGCTCCCCACCGGGCCCGCGACCTTCACCAACCCCCCGCCCCTCACCGAGACCGTGAGTTCTGGAGGCGTTCGAGGGTTTCCGTGGCGCTGGTCTTCAGCATCGTGGCGACTTCGTCGGCGGTCGGCTGCTTGGTGGAGCTGCTGCTGGACGCGTAGTTCGACCATGTCGACTGATACGTCATCCAGCCGTCCCGGACGCCGAGGATCACATACGAGCTGGAGCTCGTGCTGCCGTCGTCCTTCCGGGTTACCAGAAAAGCCTCGTCGCCGAGGCCCGGTACGGCCTCGACCCGGTAGCCGGTGGAGGCGTCCTGCTTCTCGTACGAGCGGTAGCTGTCGGCGAATTCGGGCGTGGGGTCGGCCTTCTTGTGCAGGGTGGCCGTGTTGGAGAGCCAGATCGAGGAGTAGTCGGAGCTGCCGGCGTTCTTCTTTTCCAGCGAGGTGTTGCACCACATGATGTCCAGCGCGGCCTGTCGCGCGCCGCTGTGCTGCGGGTTGGCGTCTTTCGAGGCCGTGCCGGTGCTTGCCTTCGCCTTGAGGTCGGCGTTCTCGAACGGGGTCATCGAGGTGTCCGCACAGAGATCATTGGTGTAGCCGTAGCCCGCGAGGTCGGGGCTGGACTCGGAGGAGAAACCGCCGGTCGCGAACAAGAGCGAGCCCCAGATCGCGGAGGCCGCGACGGCCCCGCCGATCGCCCAGAGCCAGCCGGACGTGCCGCGGCCCGTGCCGTCCGGAGCACCGGGCGCCCCCAGGGGTGCGCCGGCTGCCGGATAGCCGTATCCGCCGGCCGGCCCCTGCGGTGGGGGCTGCTGGGCGTAGGGATTCTGCTGCGCGGGCACCGGATTCTGCGGTGCGGGAGCCTGGCCGTAGGGATGGGCCTGCGGCCGGCCGTAAGGATTGTTCTGATCCCCCGATATGGACATGGGCGCAGCGTAGCGGACCCCGCCGAAAGCGAACCCGGGCGCGGCGCCGCGAATTCCCTCGACGGCGGGTAAGCCGATCTCCCGGACGGAAGCGGCCTTCGCACAAGAAATCTCAAAGCCTCGTAACAAGGGCCCCTGGACATATTCCCCGTAACAATCACCGCTCGTTAAGCAAAATCCCGGCAGTGGATGTCCCTGCGAAAACCCCAGCACCCACCACATCCACAACAAATCCCAAACAAATCCCACAGCAAGTTTTGCCACTACACGGCCGTACGCTCCCGCCCCCCACGACAAAAGGCCCCGCCTCATCCCTGGGGAAGGGGGAGGCGGGGCCTTCGTGTCAAGCTGTGGTGCGCCGCACCCGCGTGGCGAACGCAGGCCGTGTGCGGCGCGGTGGTGCACCGTTCAGGGAGCGGAGAGAGGGGCCGCTGGGTCCCTGTCGGCAGGGTTACTGCTCGGGTATTGCGGTGGGTTGAAGATCCGGCCTGAACCGGCCGAAGACCTTCTTCCGGAGGAAGGTCAGCCCTTGAGGGACGCGACCTTCTTCGCCAGCGCCGACTTCTTGTTGGCGGCGGCGTTCTTGTGGATGACACCCTTGCTGACGGCCTTGTCGAGCTTCTTGGCAGCCTCGGCCTGGGCGGTGGTGGCCTTCTGAAGGTCACCGGCCTCCACGGCCTCGCGGGTGCGACGGATCGCGGTCTTCAGAGTGGACTTGACAGCCTTGTTGCGCTGACGAGCCTTCTCGTTCGTCTTGATCCGCTTCATCTGGGACTTGATGTTCGCCACGAAAGAGCCTTTTCAGGTTCGTTGGAGTTTCGAGTTGCGCCTCGTACGAGAGAGGGCACGAAGCGCAGTGGACCAGGCTACCAGCAGGCTCTACGGCCGCCCAAACCGGACCGCATCCACCGCCCGACCGCCGCCGCACCACGGCCGGAACCCTCGCCCGCCCCTCGTACGACCGCCGTCCGAGCCCCCACCCGACCACCGCTCGCCCCCGGCCGCGAAGCCCCCACCCGGCCACAGCCAGCCCGCACCCGACCTCACCCGCGAAGCCCCCCGCCCCCGGCCGCGAGGCCCCCGCCCCGCCCAAACCGGACCGAGCCCCTCGCTCATGGGACGATGGGGGGAGACGTCATATACCCGAGTCCCGCCTACCCGCGTTCACTGAATGGACCCTGCGTGCCCGCGACCCCTACGAACGTGCCGGAGCCGAGCCGTACCGATCCGGCCCTCCTCCGTAACTTCTGCATCATCGCGCACATCGATCACGGCAAGTCGACGCTCGCCGACCGGATGCTTCAGATCACCGGTGTCGTCGACCAGCGGCAGATGCGCGCGCAGTACCTCGACCGCATGGACATCGAGCGCGAGCGTGGCATCACGATCAAGTCCCAGGCGGTCCGGCTGCCCTGGGACCCCTCCGAGGGTGAAGAAGGACGTGGCACGACCCACATCCTCAACATGATCGACACCCCGGGCCACGTCGACTTCACCTACGAGGTCTCCCGGTCGCTCGCCGCGTGCGAGGGCTGCATCCTTCTCGTCGACGCCGCCCAGGGCATCGAGGCCCAGACCCTCGCCAACCTGTACCTGGCGATGGAGCACGAGCTCACGATCATCCCCGTCCTCAACAAGATCGACCTGCCGGCCGCGCAGCCCGAGAAGTTCGCCGCCGAGCTGGCCAATCTGGTCGGCTGCGAGCCGGAGGACGTGCTGCGGGTCTCCGCCAAGACCGGCGTCGGCGTGGCCGAGCTGCTGGACAAGGTCGTCCGCGAGGTGCCGCCCCCGGTCGGCGTCAAGGACGCCCCCGCCCGCGCGATGATCTTCGACTCGGTCTACGACGCCTACCGCGGTGTCGTGACCTACGTGAAGGTCGTCGACGGCACGCTCAGCAAGCGCGAGCGCATCAGGATGATGTCGACCGGCGCGGCGCACGAGCTGCTGGAGATCGGTACGAACTCGCCGGAGATGAAGGCCGCCGACGGGCTGTCCGTCGGTGAGGTCGGCTATCTGATCACCGGTGTGAAGGATGTCCGGCAGTCCAAGGTGGGTGACACGATCACCCAGCTCAACAAGGGCGCCGAGGAGCCGCTGGGCGGCTACAAGGATCCCAAGCCGATGGTGTTCTCGGGGCTGTATCCGCTGGACGGCTCCGACTACCCCGAGCTGCGTGACGCACTCGACAAGCTCCAGCTCAACGACGCCGCGCTGGTCTACGAACCGGAGACCTCCGCGGCCCTGGGCTTCGGCTTCCGTGTCGGCTTCCTGGGCCTGCTGCACCTGGAGGTCATCCGGGAGCGGCTGGAGCGCGAGTTCGGCCTCGATCTGATCGCCACCGCGCCGAACGTGGTCTACCGCGTGGACATGGAGGACGGCGCCGAGCACGAGGTCACCAACCCGAGCGAGTTCCCGACCGGCAAGATCGACAAGGTGCACGAGCCGGTCGTCCGGGCCACGATCCTGGCGCCCAGCGAGTTCATCGGCGCGATCATGGAGCTGTGCCAGAACCGCCGCGGCAACCTCCTCGGCATGGACTACCTCTCCGAGGACCGCGTCGAGATCCGCTACACGCTCCCGCTCGCCGAGGTCGTCTTCGACTTCTTCGACCAGCTCAAGTCCAAGACCCGGGGCTATGCCTCGCTGGACTACGAGCCCACCGGCGAGCAGGTCGCCGACCTGGTCAAGGTCGACATCCTGCTGCACGGCGACAAGGTCGACGCCTTCTCCGCGATCTGCCACAAGGACAAGGCGTACGCGTACGGCGTGCGGCTGGTCGCCAAGCTGCGGGAGCTGATCCCGCGGCAGAGCTTCGAGGTGCCGATCCAGGCCGCCATCGGCAGCCGGGTCATCGCCCGTGAGACGGTCCGCGCCATCCGCAAGGACGTCCTCGCCAAGTGCTACGGCGGTGACATCTCCCGTAAGCGGAAGCTGCTGGAGAAGCAGAAGGAAGGCAAGAAGCGGATGAAGATGGTCGGCAGCGTGGAGGTCCCGCAGGAAGCCTTCATCGCGGTGCTGTCCTCGGACTCCGACGGTGACGCGAAGGCGAAGAAGTAGCGCGCAGCCGGTGACGGCGGCCGCGAAGCGGCGGTGGGGGGGGGGCGGGGCCCGTGGGGGGGGGGGGCCGGGCGGCGTTGGGGGGCGCCCCCGCGGGGGGTGGGGCCCGGGGGTGGAGCGCGGGGGGGGGACGGGGGGGGGCCCGGTGG
>NZ_JBHXFI010000016.1:35325-48334 GCF_042724075.1 Streptomyces sp. NPDC127097
GGGGGGTGTTCTCTGGACCCGGGTTGGTGCGGCTTTGTCTTTTTAGGCGGGCGCGGGGGGGGGGGGGGGGCGGCCGGGGGGGGGGGGGGGGGCGCGGGCCCGGGGGGGGCCCCCCCCCCTGCCGGCTTTCCGGGCCGCACCCGGTGGGATTGCCCGCCGGGTGTGATCCGGTGGCGGTGACCGGCGCGGCTCACTATCGGGGCATTGCGCGTGCTACGTACACCTAACGCACCGGTCACATCGTGAACCAGTAGGTCGCAGCCCCTTACGTGGCGGCGCATCGCGCTCTAGTCTGATCACTGCTCAAAGGTTACTCGCGAGTCACCAGCAACGAAGCGGGCCCCGGAGGACGCCGTGACGGACACCCACACGCTGATCGAAAACCGGCCGCCCTCGGTGGCCCACCTCTTCCTGGAGCGGGTGGCGGCCACGCCCGACATCGAGGCATATCGCCATCCCGTCCCCCCGGCCGCGGGCCAGGGGCCGGACGACTGGAAGGCGATCAGCTGGGCCCAGGCCGCGGAGCGGGTCTACGCCGTGGCCGCCGGGCTCATCGCGCTCGGCGTACACCCCGAGGAGCGGGTGGCCCTGGCCTCGAACACCCGCGTCGAGTGGATCCTCGCCGACCTCGGAGTGCTCTGCTCCGGCGCCGCCACCACCACGGTCTACCCCAGCACCAACGCCGAGGAGACCGCGTACATCCTGTCCGACTCCGGGAGCCGGGTGCTGATCGCGGAGGACGCCGGTCAGCTCGCCAAGGCCCGTGAGCGGCGGGCAGAACTGCCCGAGCTGGCGCATGTCGTCGTCATCGACGAGACGGGCGCGGAGCCCGCCGAGGGCGATCCGGAGGGCTGGGTGCTCACCCTCGCCGAGCTGGAGAAGCGCGGCACCGCCTATCTGGAGGAGCACCCGGAGTGCGTCAAGGAGCGGGTGGGCGCGCTGCGGGCCGACCAGCTGGCGACGCTCATCTACACCTCCGGGACCACCGGCCGTCCCAAGGGCGTCCGGCTGCCGCACGACTGCTGGTCGTACATGGCCCGCGCGATCCAGTCGACGGGCCTGGTCCATGAGGACGATGTGCAGTACCTCTGGCTGCCGCTGGCGCATGTCTTCGGCAAGGTGCTCACCGCCGGGCAGATCGCGACCGGCCAGGTGATCGCCGTGGACGGCCGGGTCGACAAGATCATCGACAATCTGCCGGTGGTCCGGCCCACATACATGGCGGCCGTGCCGCGGATCTTCGAGAAGGTCTACAACGGGGTCGCGGCCAAGGCTCGCGCGGGCGGCGGCGCCAAGTACAAGATCTTCCAGTGGGCGGCCGAGGTGGCCCGCGAGTACGCCAAGGTCTCGCAGGACAACTTCCGCCGCACCGGCAGCGCCTCGGTGCCGTTCGGGCTCGGCGCCAAGCACAAGATCGCCGACGCCCTCGTCTACACCAAGCTGCGCGAGGCGTTCGGCGGCCGGCTGCGCGCCGCGGTCTCCGGATCGGCCGCGCTCTCGCCGGAGATCGGCTACTTCTTCTCCGGCGCCGGTATCCACATCCTGGAGGGCTACGGCCTGACGGAGTCCAGCGCCGCCAGCTTCGTCAACCCCGGCGAGGCGTACCGCACCGGAACGGTCGGCAAGCCGCTGCCCGGCACCGAGGTGCGGATCGCCGAGGACGGCGAGATCCTGCTGCGCGGCCCCGGCATCATGCAGGGCTACCACGGCCTGCCGGACAAGACCGCCGAGGTCCTGGAGGAGGACGGCTGGTTCCACACCGGCGACATCGGCGAGCTCTCCCCGGACGGCTATCTGCGGATCACCGACCGCAAGAAGGACCTGATCAAGACCTCGGGCGGCAAGTACATCGCGCCGGCCGAGGTGGAGGGCCAGTTCAAGGCGGTCTGTCCGTTCGTCTCCAATGTGCTGGTGCACGGCGCCAACCGGAACTTCTGCACCGCGCTGATCGCCCTCGACGAGCCGACCATCCTGACCTGGGCGGCGGAGCACGGCCTGGGCGGCAAGAGCTACGCCGAGGTCGTCGCCACCGACCAGGTCCGGGAGCTGATCGACGGCTATGTCGAGCGGGTCAACGAGGGGCTCCAGCGCTGGCAGCAGATCCGCAAGTTCCGGCTGCTGCCGCGTGACCTGGACATCGAGCACGGCGAGGTGACCCCGAGCCTCAAGATCAAGCGGCCCGTGGTGGAGCGGACGTTCAAGGACCTGCTCGACGACATGTACACGGGGGCGCGCGAGGCGTAGCCCGTACGGGACGGCGATCCGGGCAACGGCGATCCGGGACGGCGGTACGGGACGGGCCGGTCGGTTCCCGCCTCGACTCGTACCGCCGGGCCGGTCGGCTCCGCCCCGTGCCGATGGGCCGGTTGGCTCCGCCCCGTACCGGTGGGCCCGCCCCGTCCCGCCGTACCGGTGCGTCCGCCCGTCCCGCCGTGCCCGCGACTCCGGCCCCGTCGGCCAACTCCCGCGGTACGTCAGCCGAATTGATGGCTGCGACCACCCACTTCTGTGACTCAGTGCTTATGGCTGCGCTCGTTCTGTCACTCTGTCGGTGGCGCATCCGGCGCCGTAGCGGAGCTGGGCGGGAGTTGCTCAATGAGGACGACAACTTCGTCTCCACGGGACGACGACGTCACGGCGGCGCGCACGACGAGGACGGACGGGTTCGCCGGCGGACCCGCGGCCGGGGCCGCCGACGGTCCCGCGGCCCGTTCCCGCCGGGCCAGCCTGCCCGGTGATCCGCGGGCCGCTGCCGCCGCCCGGCGCTTCGTCCGGGCCACCTTCGCCGACTGGACCGGCCGGCGGCTGACCGGTGCGGAGGGCCTGACCGGCCGGCTCGCCGACGCAGCGGAGCTGCTGGTCAGCGAGTTGGTGACGAACGCGGTCGTGCACGCGGGCACCACCGTCGAACTGCGCTGCCGGCTGGACCCGGCGGCCGGGCGGGACGCGGACACGGAGCCGTACCGGGGCCGCGACCGGGAGCCGTACGAGACGGCGCACCGGGAAGCGGCGGCCGCCCCGGGAGCCGGCGCCGACGACGCCTGCGGCCCCGGCATCCTCATCGAGGTCTCCGACCACCACCCCACCCAGCCGGTCCGCGCCCGTGCGGAGAGCGCCGCGTCCGAGAACGGCGGGCACGGGCTCCAGCTGATCAGCGCGGTCGCCGAATCCTGGGGTGTCACCTACCGCCGGGCCATGAAGACCGTCTGGTTCCGGCTGCCCGTGGGGGCCGCGGACGGCGCCGGCCGGCCCGAGCCGGAGATCGTCCTCGACAACCAGCTGCTCCAGCGCGAGCTGCGGGCCGCCGAGCTCCTCGCCCCGGCCCCGCGCCGCGCCGCCCGCCCGGAACCCGGCAGCGGCCGGGCCGACAACGGCGCCCTCTCCTTCCTCGCCGAGGCGTCCGATCTGCTCTCCGGTCAGCTCGACGCCGACCAAGTCGCCGCCCTCGCCGCCCAGTTGATCGTGCCCCGGCTCGCCGAGTGGTGTGCGGTGTGGCTGTACGACGGCGACGGCGGCGCACCCGGCCGGGGGATCGCCCAGGCCGGTGACGAGCAGCGGCTCGCCGGCGTCTGGCACACCAGCGAGAGCCGGATCGACGCGCTGCGCACGGCGCTGGAGAAGCAGCCGCCGGAACTTCCGGGCGGCGGCGCGTCCGGCGGCGCACCGGGCGTCGTGCCCTGGCCCTGGCCCTACGAACCGGGCGGCTACGGCCCCGGCGGCGCCGCACTGGCCTGCCCCCTGGTCGCCGGCGGCCGGCGGCTCGGCACCCTGCTCCTCGGCCGGGGCGGGCTGCCGCACTTCCCCGACGAGGTGGTCGCGCTGATCGAGGACCTGTGCCGCCGGGTCGCCCGCGCGGTCGCCACCGCCCGCGCCTACAGCCGCCAGGAACGCATCAGCCAGGTCCTTCAGCGCCGGCTGCTGCCCCGGGGGCGGGCGCGGGTACCCGGGGTGGAGTCGGCGGTGGTCTACGAACCGCGCGAGGGCGCCTGGGCGGGCGGCGACTTCTGGGACCTCTTCGACGCCGGCGACGGCCGCTGGTGCTTCGCGCTCGGCGACGTCTGCGGCAGCGGCCCGGAGGCGGCCGCGGTGACCGGGCTGGCCCGGCCGGTGCTGCGGCTGCTGGCCCGGGACGGCTTCGGGGTCGCGGCGGTGCTCGACCGGCTCAACAAGACCATGGCCCGGGAGGCCGCCGACTCGGTCGCGGCGGTCGCGGCGGCGGTGGCGGCGGCCGGTGCCGGGGCGGAGGCGCCGGTCGAGATCCGCGAGGAGGGCGAACAGGCCCGCTTCCTGTCCCTGCTCTACGGCGAGATCGTCCCCTACCCCGGCGGCTCCGGCGGCGCCCGCTGCACCCTCGCCAGCGCCGGCCACCCGCTGCCGCTGGTGCTGGGCACGGACGGCGCCGTCCGGGTCGTCGCGGCGCCGCAGATGCTGCTGGGGGTGGTCGAGGACGCGGCGTACGTCAGCGAATCGTTCGACCTCTGCCCCGGGGAAACGCTTCTGTGCGTCACCGACGGGGTGACCGAGCGGCGCTCGGGGCGGCGGCTCTTCGACGACGAGGACGGCCTGGCCACCGCCCTCGCCGCGGGCGCCGGCCTGGGCGCCACCGCCCTCGCCGACCACATCCGCCGCACCGTCCACGCCTTCGGCCCCACCCCGCCCGACGACGACCTGGCCCTGCTGGTCCTCCAGGCGTCGGGGCCCGGGGTGTCCTGAGGCACAGCGGCGCCGGACGGGCACCGCCCCGCCATGACGGACAATGGATCCCATGCCTTCCGCACTGCCTGATGGTGAGCCGATGCCCGAGGACGGGGCGCTGCCCGGTCATGACGCGGCCGGGGCCGCCGGGCGCCCCCTCGGCTTCTATCTGCATGTGCCGTACTGCGCGACCCGCTGCGGCTACTGCGACTTCAACACCTACACCGCGAGTGAGCTGCGCGGCTCCGGCGGCGCCCTGGCCTCCCGGGACAACTACGCCGACACCGTCGTGGACGAGATCCGGCTGGCCCGCAAGGTGCTGGGCGACGACCCGCGCCCGGTCGAGACGGTCTTCGTCGGCGGCGGTACCCCGACCCTGCTGCCCGCCGCCGACCTCGGCCGGATGCTGGCCGCGATCCGCGAGGAATTCGGCCTGGCGCCCGGCGCGGAGATCACCACCGAGGCCAACCCGGAGTCCGTCGACCCCCGCTACCTCGACGCACTGCGCGCGGGCGGCTTCAACCGGGTCTCCTTCGGCATGCAGAGCGCCCGGCAGCACGTCCTGAAGATCCTCGACCGGACGCACACCCCGGGCCGCCCCGAGGCATGCGTCGCCGAGGCCCGCGCCGCCGGTTTCGACCACGTCAACCTCGATCTGATCTACGGCACCCCGGGCGAGACCGACGACGACTGGCGCGCCTCCCTCGACGCCGCGATCGGCGCCGGCCCCGACCATGTCTCCGCCTACGCCCTGATCGTCGAGGAGGGCACCCAGCTGGCCCGCCGGATCCGCCGCGGCGAGGTCCCGATGACCGACGACGACGTCCACGCCGACCGCTACCTGATCACCGACGAACGCCTCGCCGCGGCCGGTTTCACCTGGTACGAGGTCTCCAACTGGGCCACCACCGACGCCGCCCGCTGCCGCCACAACGAGCTCTACTGGACCGGCGCCGACTGGTGGGGCGCCGGCCCCGGCGCCCACAGCCACGTCGGCGGCGTCCGCTGGTGGAACGTCAAACACCCCGGCGCCTACGCCCAGGCCCTCACCGAGGGCCGCTCCCCGGGCGCCGGCCGCGAGCTCCTCTCCGCCGAGGACCGCCGCGTCGAACGCATCCTCCTGGAACTGCGCCTCGCGGACGGCTGCCCCCTGGACATCCTCGCCCCGGCGGGGGCGCGGGCGGCGGCGCGAGCGCTGGCGGACGGCCTGCTGGAGCCCGGTCCGTACGAGGCCGGCCGGGCGGTGCTGACGCTCCGGGGGCGGCTGCTGGCGGACGCGGTGGTGCGGGATCTGGTGGACTGATCACCCGGCCGAGGGATCTCACCCCAGAGACCCCGCCCACCGGGCAACGCCGTCCCTAGGCTGCGGGCAATTCGTCAGCAGGCAAGGGTAGTTGGGTGGTTGGCCACAGTGCGCGATCAGCATATCGAGGAGTACTTCGCGGAGTTCGAGCCTCCGGAGGGTCTCCGGGCGGAGCTCCTGCGCCGGGAAATCCTGCTGAGCGGCGGGACGGATATCGTCCACAACAGGATCGTCAGCGAGGTGCTCGGCCAGATTCCGCGCGACCGCTGGCGCGGATTCGCGACACAGCACCTCGCGTTCCCGGGGGAGGCCAGCAAGCCGCAGCCCGACCTGGTGGTGATGGAGCGCGGACGATGCGGGCGCTCCGGATGGCTCGTGCCCGCTTCGGACGTGACGCTGTTGCTCGAGGTGGTCTCCCTGCGCAGCGCGGACCGCGACTACGGCCTGAAGCGCTCCCTCTACGCCGCCGGGGGTGTCCCCGGGTACTTGATCATTGACCCGTACGACGCCCGCTGCGTCCTGCTCTCCGAGCCCGTCGGCGCCGGTGAGGAGGCCGACTACACGGTGCAGCGGATCACCGAGTTCGGCGTCCCCGTGCCGCTGGAGCCGCTCGGCACCGAGCTGGACACCACCGACTTCGGGACCCTCCCCAACGTCAGGCCCCACCGCCGCCCGTGACGAAGTCGATCAGCTCCTCCACCCGCCCCAGCAGCGCCGGCTCCAGGTCCTTGTAGGAGCGTACGCAGGAGAGGATCCGCTGCCAGGCGGCGCCGGTGTTCTCCGGCCAGCCCAGTGCCCGGCAGACGCCCGTCTTCCAGTCCTGGCCGTGCGGGACGGCGGGCCAGGCCGGGATACCGACCGAGGACGGTTTCACCGCCTCCCAGATGTCGATGTACGGGTGGCCCACCACCAGCGCATGATCACCGGTCACCCCGGCCGCGATCCGGGACTCCTTCGAGCCGGGGACGAGATGGTCGACGAGGACGCCGAGGCGGGCGTCCGGGCCGGGGGAGAAGCCGCGGACGATGGCGGGCAGGTCGTCGACGCCCTCCAGGTACTCCACGACGACGCCCTCGATGCGCAGGTCGTCGCCCCACACCCGCTCCACCAGCTCGGCGTCGTGCCGGCCCTCCACATAAATGCGCCCGGCGCGGGCGACCCGTGCGCGGGCGCCGGGGACGGCGAGGGAGCCCGATGCCGTGCGTGCCGGACCGCTCGGCGCCGGCGCGCCCTGGGGGCGTACCAGCGTGACCACCTTGCCCTCCAGGAGGAAGCCGCGTGGCTCCATGGGAAAGACGCGGTGCTTGCCGAAGCGGTCCTCCAGGGTGACGGTGGGGCCCTGCGCCGTCTTCTCGCAGCGGATCACCGCGCCGCAGAAGCCCGAGGTGACCTCCTCGACGACCAGATCGGGTTCCGCGGGGACCTCGGGCGCGGGGCGCTGCTTCTTCCACGGCGGGGTGAGGTCGGGGCTGTAGTGCCTGTTCTGCATCGAGTGGGGCCTGTTCTCTGCGGGTGGTCGGTGTTTCGGCCGGGGGTCCGGGGGTCGCCCCCGGAGGATGCAGTCACGGCGGGGTGAGGTCGGGGCTGTAGCGCTTGCTCTGCATGGGGGCCTGTCTCGTGAGGTCGGCGGACGGGTCAGGAGGGAGCGACGCCGAAGCGGGCGGCGAGGGCGGCACGCTGGGCGCGGACGAAACCGGCGTCCACCACGGCGCCGTGGCCGGGCACGTACCGTGCGTCCTCGCCGCCGAGGGCCAGCAGCCGGTCCAGTGCGCCGGGCCACCGCTGCGGCAGCGCGTCCGGGCCCGCCTGGGGCTCGCCGGACTCCTCGACCAGATCGCCGCAGAAGACGATCTCGGGGGACCCGCCCCGGCCCGGTACCAGCACCGCCAGATCGTGCGCCGTGTGACCGGGGCCGACATTGGCGAGCAGCACCTGCCGGTCGCCGAGCTCGACGGTCAGCTGGTCGTGGACGTGGTGGTGCGGGGCGACCAGCAGATCGGCGGCCTCGGCGGCCGCCTCGCGGTCGACACCGTGCCGTATCGCGTCGTGCCGCAGCTCGTCCTTGCCGCGGCGCAGCAGCTCGCCCAGCCCGGCCGCGCCGAAGACCTGGACGCCCGCGAAGGCGGCGGTGCCCAGGACATGATCGAAATGCGGGTGGGTGAGCGCGACATGCGTCACGTTCCGGCCCAGCACACCGCGGATCGCACGCCGCAGATCCGCACCGTCGCGCAGGGTCGCGCCGGTGTCGACGATCATGACGCCGGTGGTCCCCGCGATCACGCCGATCGTCTCGTCCCAGCCCGGCATCCGGCGTCTGGCGACACCGTCACCGAGCTGTTCCCAACCGGCCTCTTCCCAAGACGTGTGCATACCGAGACGCTAGCGCCATCGCGATAGCGTTGCCCGACAGATCGACCGAACACGGTCACCGGGCGGGTGCTGTGTGCGGCCGCCCTTGCCGAGTCCGTGCTACTCGGCCGTACACTGGCTCAAGGTCTGGCACTCGGCCCGTGTGAGTGCCAGGAGAGTCGAGACGGCGGACGGCCGGGCTGGAGGTGCGCGGGATGCTCAGTGAACGCAGGCTCGAAGTGCTGCGCGCCATCGTCCAGGACTATGTCGGGACGGAGGAGCCGGTCGGCTCCAAGGCCCTGACCGAACGCCATCAGCTCGGCGTCTCGCCGGCCACCATCCGCAACGACATGGCCGCCCTGGAGGACGAGGGTTTCATCGCCCAGCCGCACACGAGCGCCGGGCGCATCCCGACCGACAAGGGCTACCGCCTGTTCGTCGACAAGCTGGCCGGTGTGAAGCCGCTGTCCAGCCCGGAGCGGCGGGCGATCCAGAACTTCCTGGACGGCGCCGTCGACCTCGACGACGTGGTGGGCCGCACGGTCCGGCTGCTGGCGCAGCTGACCCGGCAGGTCGCGGTCGTCCAGTACCCGTCCCTGACCCGGTCCACGGTCCGGCACGTCGAGCTGCTGGCCCTGGCCCCGGCCCGGCTGATGCTGGTGCTGATCACGGACACCGGGCGGGTCGAGCAGCGGTTGATCGACTGCCAGGCGCCGTTCGGCGAAACCTCCCTGGCGGACCTGCGGGCCCGGCTCAACAGCCGGGTCGTGGGGCGCCGGTTCGCGGATGTGCCGCAGTTGGTGCAGGATCTCCCCGAGTCCTTCGAGCAGGACGACCGCAGCACGGTCTCGACAGTGCTGTCGGTGTTGCTGGAAACTCTGGTGGAGGAGACCGAAGAGCGGCTGATGATCGGCGGCACCGCCAATCTCACGCGCTTCGGGCACGATTTTCCCCTGACCATCCGGCCGGTGCTGGAAGCCCTTGAGGAGCATGTGGTGATGCTCAAGCTTCTCGGTGAGGCCAAGGACTCGGGCATGACCGTACGCATCGGGCATGAGAATGCCCACGAGGGCCTGGCGTCCACATCGGTCGTCACGGTCGGCTACGGTTCGGGCGACGAGGCAGTCGCCAAACTCGGCGTGGTCGGACCGACCCGCATGGACTACCCCGGAACGATGGGAGCGGTACGCGCAGTGGCACGTTACGTCGGACAAATCCTCGCGGAGTCGTAAGTGGCCACGGATTACTACTCGGTCCTCGGTATCGGACGCGACGCCTCGCAGGACCAGATCAAGAAAGCCTTCCGCCGGCTGGCGCGTGAGCTGCACCCGGACGTGAACCCGGATCCGAAGACCCAGGAGCGGTTCAAGGAGATCAACGCCGCTTACGAGGTGCTCTCGGACCCGCAGAAGAAGCAGGTCTACGACCTCGGCGGGGACCCCCTCTCGCAGGCGGGCGGCGGCCAGGGCGCGGGCGGCTTCGGCGCGGGCTTCGGCAACTTCTCCGACATCATGGACGCGTTCTTCGGCACCGCGTCGCAGCGCGGGCCGCGCTCGCGCACCCGCCGCGGCCAGGACGCCATGATCCGGCTCGATGTCGAGCTGACCGAAGCGGCCTTCGGCACGACCAAGGACATCCAGGTCGACACCGCCGTCGTCTGTACGACGTGCAGCGGCGAGGGCGCGGCGCCGGGCACCTCGGCGCAGACCTGTGACATGTGCCGCGGCCGCGGTGAGGTCTCGCAGGTCACCCGGTCGTTCCTGGGCCAGGTCATGACCTCGCGGCCGTGCCCGCAGTGCCAGGGCTTCGGCACCGTCGTCCCGACGCCGTGCCACGAGTGCGCGGGCGACGGGCGGATCCGCTCCCGCCGCACCCTGACCGTCAAGATCCCGGCCGGTGTCGACAACGGCACCCGCATCCAGCTCGCGGGCGAGGGCGAGGTCGGCCCCGGCGGCGGCCCCGCCGGTGATCTCTATGTGGAGATCCACGAGCTGCCGCACCCGGTCTTCCAGCGGCGCGGCGACGATCTGCACTGCACGGTCACCATCCCGATGACGGCGGCGGCGCTGGGCACGAAGTGCCCGCTGGAGACGCTCGACGGGGTCGAGGAGATCGATGTCCGGCCCGGTACCCAGTCCGGCCAGTCGATCCCGCTGCACCAGCGCGGGGTGACCCATCTGCGCGGCGGTGGCCGCGGCGACCTCATCGTCCATGTCGAGGTGCAGACGCCCACCAAGCTCGACCCCGAGCAGGAGGAGGCGCTGCGGCGGCTGGCCAAGCTCCGCGGTGAGGAGCGGCCCACGGGGCAGTTCCAGCCGGGGCAGCAGGGGCTGTTCTCGCGGCTGAAGGACGCGTTCAACGGGCGATAGCCCAGGTCGGCCCAGGGTCCGCGGAGCTTCCCCGGGCCCGCGTGGCAGCCACCGCCCCCGTTCGGGGCGAGGCGGTGGGCGTGACACGATGTGCTCATGCCCACCGCACCGACCGATCTCTGCCGCTACCCGATCGTGCAGGCCCCGATGGCGGGAGGCGGCTCCGGACCCGAGCTGGCCGCCGCCGTCTGTGCGGCCGGCGGTCTCGGCTTCCTCGCCGCCGGCTACAAAACCGCCGACGGGATGTACCAGGAGATCAAACAGCTGCGGTCGCTGACCGACCGGCCCTTCGGCGTCAACCTCTTCATGCCGCAGCCCTCCCTGGCCGACGGCTCCGTGGTCGAGGTCTACCGCGAACAGCTCGCCGGCGAGGCCACCTGGTACGAGACCGAACTCGGCGACACCGACGGGCCCATCGACGACGGCTACGAGGCCAAGCTCGCGATACTGCGCGAGGACCCGGTGCCGGTGGTGTCCTTCACCTTCGGCTGCCCCTCGCGCGCCGTCCTCGATGCGTTCGCCAAGGTCGGTACGTACACCATTGTCACGGTCACCACCGCCGCCGAGGCACAGGCCGCGCAGTGGTCGGGTGCGGACGCGGTGTGTGTGCAGGGCGTGGAGGCCGGCGGCCACCAGGGCACCCACCGGGACGATCCGCACGCGGACGGGACCGGCGCGGGGCTGGGGCTGCTGGCGGCGCTCGGGCAGGTCCGGGAAGCCGTGCAGATTCCGATGATCGCCGCGGGCGGGCTGATGCGCGGGTCGCAGATCGCGGCCGTGCTGGCCGCCGGGGCGACCATGGCGCAGCTGGGCACCGCCTTCCTCGCCACCCCCGAGTCGGGCGCCAACCCGCTGCACAAGCAGGCGCTGACCAACCCCCTGTTCACGCATACGGAGTTGACCCGGGCGTTCTCCGGACGGCCGGCCCGCGGGCTGGTCAACCGCTTCCTGCGCGAGCACGGCCCGTACGCCCCGGCCGCCTACCCGGCCGTCCACTACCTCACCTCCACCGTGCGCAAGGCCGCCGCCAAGGCGGGCGACGCCCAGGCCATGAACCTGTGGGCCGGGCAGGGGCACCGGCTGGCGCGGGAGCTGCCCGCCCGGCAGCTGGTGGAGGTGCTGGCGGCCGAACTGGACGCCGCGCGCGCCGCGTTGCAGCGCACCGCCAACGGAACCGCCTCATGACCGCGCCCGTCTTCCTCGTCGAGTCGCTCGCGGGCGTACGGGCCGGCGGCACGCTGACGCTGGACGGTCCCGAGGGCCGGCACGCGGTCTCGGTGCGCCGGATGCGGACCGGCGAGGAGATCGTCCTGACGGACGGTCACGGCAGCGGCGCCCACGGGACGGTCGCCGCCGTCGAGGGCAAGGACCGGCTCACCGTCGCGGTCACCGAGCTGCGCACCGAGGACCCGCCCCGGCCCACGATCACCGTCGTCCAGGCGCTGCCCAAGGGTGACCGCGGGGAGCTGGCCGTCGAGACGATGACCGAGACCGGGGTGGACGCCATCGTGCCCTGGCCGGCGGCGCGTTGTGTCACCCAGTGGAAGGGCGAACGGGCCGCCAAGGCGCTGGGCAAATGGCGCGCCACCGCCCGCGAGGCGGGCAAGCAGTCGCGCCGGCTGACCTTTCCCGAGGTCGCGGACCCGCTGACCACCAAGCAGGTGGCCGCGCTGCTGGCCGACGCGGACTTCGCGGCCGTCCTCCACGAGGAGGGCAGCGCGCCGCTCGCCACCGCCGAACTCCCCGCCGAGGGGCGGATCGTGCTCGTCGTCGGTCCGGAAGGCGGAGTCTCGCCGGAGGAGCTGGCCGCCTTCGCGGAGGCCGGTGCGAAGCCGTTTCGCCTGGGGGCGAGTGTGTTGCGGACCTCTACGGCCGGGACGGCGGCCACGGCGTTGTTGATGGGGCTTACGGGGCGGTGGGGGTAGGGCTTCGGCCCACGTTTTTGGCTTTCCCGCCTTTCCGCTGCGCTTTGCCTTCGGGCCCACGTTTTTGGCCTCCTCGCCGTGGTGGTTGCTCGCCGTTTGTTGCCCGCTTGCGCGGTGCCACCCGCTGCGCTTTGCCTCGGCCGACGTTTTCGGCTGGCCCGCCGTGGGGGTTTCCCGCCGTTGCGCCTGGCGGCGGGCCGGGTCCGCTGCGCGGGGCTGTCGGGTGCGGTGACGGGCCTGCGCGGGTGGGTGTCCGGACTGCTTCGCTTTACGTCCGGACACCCACCCCCGCCCGCCCCGCCCCACCCCGGGGGGGGGGGGGGGAGGGCGGTGTGTTATAAAAAAAAGAAGCTGCCCACGATTTAGGG
>NZ_JBHXFI010000016.1:48344-127658 GCF_042724075.1 Streptomyces sp. NPDC127097
GCGGGGCGGGGGTGGGTGGTTTCCGGGACGGCTTCGGTTTACGGCGGCACCCGCCCCCGCTCCGGCCCGTCCCCTCCCGTTGGGGGTGGGGAGAAGGCCGGTGGGGGTTTGCGTAGGTGGTTCGGTGTGCCTCGCGGATCTGGCAGAAACGGGGCGACGCCTGGGGCGGTCAGGTTGACGGGTGTGTGATTGCGGCTGCCGTTGTGCACAGTTCGGTGAGGGTGCCGGCGAAGGTTGGGAGCAGCTGGAGGGCTACGGCCCAGGCTTCGGGGTCGGTGCCCAGATGTTCGGTGGTCAGTGCGGTTGCCTGTGTGTGCAGTTCCTGTCGGTCGGCCTTTTGCTCGGAGGAGTTGAGGGCGTGGCGGAGGTGGGACAGGGCCCGGCGCGCGGGGGCGGCGTGGGTCAGGATGTCCTGTGGGGTGAGTGTGCCGTGGCGGAGGGCGAGCTGGGGCCATGCGGTGCTGTAGCGGTCGACCTCCGGGGTGTCCGGCAGGAGGGCCAGTAGCAGCTCGCGGGGGCAGTCCGCACGCTCGGCGAGGTCTTGGGCCGCGCTGCGGGTCAGCGTGCCGGAGCGGTATGCCGCGATCAGCTCGGGCCAGGGCAGCGGGATGCCCTCGCCGGTGAGCTTGTGCGGCTGGCTGCCGTCGTAGCCCGGCGCCTTGTTGAGGTACGCCAGCAGCTTCTCCGGGTCCTCCTCCGCGGCCAGGCGGGCGCGCAGCCGGTCCAGGCCGTCCGGGGCGTCCAGCAGCTTCTCGGTCTGCCGGCGGAGGGTGACCGGGAGCCGGTCCATCGCCAGGATCTCGCGCACCGCGTCCGGGCCGCCGCGCTGCCACACGGCCACCAGCAGCCGCAGCCGGGCCGCGGGTATGCGCAGCTTCAGCCGCCCGAGGAGGGTGCGCGCCACCCCCAGGTCGCCGGACTCCAGGCCGGCGATGAGCCAGTGACGGTAGTGGCCGAGGTTGGTCTCCCGCAGGACGTGGAGCAGTTCCTCGGGGACGGGGCGGACGCCGCCGCCGCGCAGCCGTCCGGCGAGCATCCGCTCCCGTTCCCGCTGGTCGATCCGGCAGTGGAAGAACAGATGGGCGTCCACCTGCGGTTCGTCGAGATCGAGGAGGTAGGTCAGCTTCTCGGGGGAGAGGGCGGTGGTGGCGGCCTGGGCGGCCTGTGCCGCCACCCCGTGGGCGGCGATGACCGCGTCCCGGACGGCCGGTGCCGGATCGCCGTATACCAGGAGATGCTGCACGGCCCGGGCGTCGAAGTGCGGGACGACGGCGATCTGGGCCTCTTCGGAGGCGCACTGGAACAGGGCCAGGAACGCGGCCCGGGACGCCTCGGGGGGTGTGGCGGGGAACACCGCCTCCAGGGGGCGCGGCCAGCTGGTGTTGCGCTTCTGGCGGGAGGTGGCCGAGGCGGCGTCGTCGATCAGCTCGGCGACACTGCCCCGGGCCCGGCCCATCCGGGCGTAGCACGTCAGCCAGTTGACCGGGTCCGTGCCCAGCCGGTCGAGCAGGCCGGCGAGGGTCTTGCGGGTCGGCTCGTGGTCGTAGGGCAGCGCGCCGAGCACCTCCGGCGCCGGGGTGAGTTCGGTCAGCGCGCGGTCCACCGGGAGCCAGCCCGCCCGGATGCCGCGTGCGAGGACGTCCCCGAACTCCACCTTGCCCGCGGCGGCCTCGGGGCCCTTCAGTGCCTCGAAGGGCAGCGCGGAGGCGTGCCGCGCGGTGGACCGCGGGTCGGCACGGAAGCTCTCCATGACCAGGTCCGCCGGGCAGCCTTCCCAGCGGGTGAGCTGCAACAGGCGGTTGCTGCCGTGGCGGCCGTAGCCGCGCGCTGGCTCGGTCCCGAAGGGCAGACGGGCATGCTCGCGGCGGACCAGTTCCCAGTCCAGGCCGTCGGGCCCGGCCACCACCGCGCTGGTGTCACGGACCCGCAGCAGGGCCCGCAGCGCGGCGGGGTCGGTCCACTCGCCGGCCGGCCGCCGCTCCCGCAGGAACGCCTCCGGATCGTCGGCGGCCGCGGCCGCCCGCATCAGATCCAGCAATTCCGGCCGCCCGAGGTCGAACTCCTCGATCCGCTCGACACCGTCGGCGAAGGCCAGCAGCCCCTCGCCGCCCGCGAGTTGCACCAGGGCAATACAGGCGTCGAGGGCGACCGGCAGCGGGAGGAACCGGGCCAGCCGGACCAGGGTGAAGGAGATCAGCTGGGGGAACGGGCCGGTCAGGGCGGGCAGCAGGTCAACGCTGGTGGCCTCCTCCTGGATCAGCGGGACGAGGCCGTCCTCGGCCTGCCAGCGCGGGTCCGTGACATCGGCGGCGCGCAGTATCGCCGGCAGCAGATCCGGCAGGTCCCTCGCGCGCCGGGTCCGGTCCGGTGCGGGGCGGTAGCGCGCCCGCCACACCGCGCGGGCGATCACCGGATCGCCGGTCTCCGCCGCCCGGAGCAGGAACGCCTCGGGGTCGCCGGCCAGTGCGGCACGCAGCGCCTGGCCGCCCGGCCCGACCAGGGTCTCCACCATTTCCTCCGGCAGCCCGAACCGGTCGGACAGCGCGGCCAGCAGCTCCGGGCGCTGCCGCTCGGCGAGCGCATCGGCGGTGTCCGGCGCGGCGAGCCGCAGGGCCTGACGGAGCGGGGTGGTGGAGCGGTGGGTCACGTGCGGGGTCCCTTCGCGGGGCGGGCGTGCGGAGGTCCGCGGAACGGCACCGGGCCCTTCCGCAGCGGCACAAAGATCGTGGCACAGCCCACTGACAACGCGACGGTGCGCCGGACGCGCCCTCAGGGGCCGTCCGGCGCACCGCCGTTCACACTCGGAGGACCGGCCCGGCCGGCCGCCCCGTCAGATCAGCTCGGCCGCCAGCGTGATGTTCTTGACGCCCGCCAGCGCCTGGCTCACCGGGCAGTTGGCCTTGGCGTCCTGGGCCGCGGCCTGGAAGTCCTCCTCGGACAGGCCGGGGACGCGGGCCTTGACGGTCAGCGCGATACCGGTGATGCCCTCACCGGGCTGGAAGGTGACATCGGCCTGGGTGTCCAGGGCCTCGACGGTGTATCCCTTGCCCGCCAGGCCGTGCGAGAAGGCCATGGAGTAGCAGGAGGAGTGGGCCGCCGCGATCAGCTCCTCGGGGCTGGTGACGCCGTTGGGCTGCTCGGCGCGGGCGGGCCAGTTCACGTCGTACGTACCGACCTTGGAGGACTCCAGGGCGACGGTGCCCTTGCCCTCCAGGAGGTTGCCTTCCCAGTGGGTCTTGGCGGTGCGCGTGGTTGCCATGGTGCAGAACTCCCGGTTGTGGGCGAAAGGGATCACCGCCCAGCTTAATGATCCGGTGGCCCGGCGCCCGGCCGACCCGTGGGCGTGCCCGCCGCGGCGCCGGCACCGGGCGGGCGCAGCCGCGCGGCGGGCGGGCCGGGTGGACGCTCCGGTGCGGCCCGCCCGGTAGCATCCGAGGCCGTGCGCACCGTGCGCCGGACGGATGACCTGGGAGGAGCCACCCGTGGCGGGAGAACCGCAGGCCGACTGCCTGTTCTGCAAGATCGTGGCGAGGGAGGTGCCGGCGACCATCGTCCGGGAGACGGAGACCACTGTCGCCTTCCGCGACATCAATCCCCAGGCGCCGACCCATGTCCTGATCATCCCCAAGGTGCACTACCACGACGCCGCGGCCCTGGCCGTCGCCGAACCGCAGATCATCGCCGACATACTGCGGGAGTCCCGGGAGGTCGCCGCCGAGGAGAACGTGGAGGACCGCGGCTACCGGGTCGTCTTCAACACCGGCGCGGGCGCCGGCCAGACCGTCTTCCACGCCCACCTGCACGTGCTCGGCGGCCGCGGCCTCCAGTGGCCCCCCGGATAACCGACCGTGTCCGTACGTGAATTGGTGGTCCTCGGCACCGCCAGTCAGGTCCCCACCCGGCACCGCAACCACAACGGCTATCTGCTGCGCTGGGACGGTCAGGGGCTGCTCTTCGACCCCGGCGAGGGCACCCAGCGCCAGATGCTGCGCGCCGGGGTCGCCGCCCATGACCTGAACCGGATCTGCATCACGCACTTCCACGGTGACCACTCGCTCGGCCTGGCGGGCGTGATCCAGCGGATCAACCTCGACCGGGTGCCGCACCCGGTCACCGCCCACTACCCGGCCAGCGGGGAGCGCTTCTTCGAACGGCTGCGCTACGCCACCGCGTACCGGGAGACGGTCCGGCTGGTCCAGCGGCCGGTCGCCGTCGACGGTGAGCTGGAGCGCTCGCCGGCGTACGTCCTGGAGGCGCGCAAGCTCTCCCACCCGGTCGAGTCGTACGGCTACCGCCTCGTCGAGCCGGACACCCGCCGGATGCTGCCGGACCGGCTGGCGGAGCACGGTATCGCCGGGCCGGACATCGGGCGGCTCAAGCAGCTCGGCGAGCTGCACGGCGTCACCCTCGACGAGGTGAGCGAGCGGCGGCGGGGCCAGCGGTTCGCGTTCGTCATGGACACCCGGCTGTGCCCCGGGGTCCATGCGCTCGCCGAGGGGGCGGACATGCTGGTCATCGAGTCGACGTTCCTGGATGAGGACGTCCAGCTGGCCGAGGACCACGGGCATCTGACCGCCGGGCAGGCCGCGGAGGTGGCCGCCCGGGCCGGCGTGCGGCATCTCGTGCTGACGCACTTCTCGCAGCGCTACGACGACCCCACGGAGTTCGAGCGGCAGGCCCGTACGGCGGGGTACACCGGCGAACTGACCATCGCCCGGGACCTGTCGCGGGTGCCGCTGCCCAAACGGCGCTGAGGGGCGCGGGCCGGGGCGCGGCCGGCCCGCCGGTCCGGCCCCGTGGGACCGGACCGCACACCTCGGCCTTATGGCAGGTAGTACATCGGGTTGGGCAGCTTGAACGTCCGGTCCGCGGCGCCGCCGCGCAGATCGCTGTACTGGTCCCCGAAGCTGGCGACGATGTGGAAGCCGAGGGACTCGATGTGCTTGCGGGTGCCCGACTTGTACTCGATGGTCGTGCAGGTGGCACCGCAGGGCAGGTAGGCGGGCGGGTGCTCCTTGTCCTTCAGGTAGACGTGCCGGCGGTCCAGGGGCATGCCGTAGCCGACGTTCTTGAGGTTGCGGACGCTCCAGGCGCGCTGGGCCTCCTTGCGGCCGGTGAGGAAGAAGACCTCGGCGCCCTTGTCGTGCGCCCAGTTGACCAGCCGGTCCATGCCGAAGACCGGGTCCATGTCGGTGTGGGCCAGGTACTTGTCCTGGCTCTCCTCGGTGAAGTGGAAGCCGACCTGGAGCTCGTAGTTGTAGGTGAGCAGGGTGGTGTCGTCGATGTCGAGCACGATGGCCGGCTTGGCCTTGCCCGTGCGGTCATGGCGGGCAAGGGCCTTCGACAGGTAGCTGCGGGCCTTGGCCTCTATGCCGCGGACCTGGTGCGCGTAGTTGCTGCGCGGGGAGGCGTAGTGCTCGCCGTCCGCCGTCACCGTGTCGCCGTAGTACGCCTTGATCTTGTCCTGCACCTGGGTGAGGTTCGGGATCTCCTTGTCGGTGCGCGGTACGGAGTGTTCGGCGGTGGCCTGGCCGATGCCGAAGACGGCGGTGCCGGCGACGAGGGCGGCGACCGTGGCGGCGCCGAGGCGGGCCCGGCGGGAGAGGGCGGGGCGGAAACGGGCGGGACGGGGCATGCGCGGCTCCTCCGGAGACATGAGCGGACCCCGTAGGTCTAACAGAGCCTCACATCGGTATCTACGCGCGCAGATTCAACCCTTGGTAAAAGCTGACCGCGGTGCGGTTATTGACGGTCACTGGTCGGAATCCCTAACCTCCCACTCCCTCCGTAGACGTCATCTACACAGGAAAACAGCCCTCGGCCTCGTAGGAGCTTCCGGATGACCGACGCCCGGCACGGCCTCATCATCACCGAGGTCCGGCTCACCCCGGTCCTGGTGGCCGATCCGCCGCTGCTGAACACCCAGGGCGTACACCAGCCGTACACCCCACGGCTGATCATCGAGGTGACCACCGAGGGCGGCGTCACCGGGCTCGGCGAGACCTACGGGGACACCGACTACCTGGCCCTGGCCCAGCCGCTGGCCGGTGCGCTGATCGGCCGGTCGGTCACGGATCTGAACGGACTGCCCGAGCTGGCCGCCGAGGTGTGCGGGGACCCGCCGGGCGCGACCGGCGCCGGCGCCGTGGACGCCGGCGGACTGCGCGGCGTCCGGACCGCCGGAAAACTGCGGCTCTCCGTCCTCTCCGGCTTCGAGGTCGCCTGCCTGGACGCCTGGGGCCGGGCCACCGGACTGCCCGTACACGCCCTGCTCGGCGGCAAGGTCCGCGACCGGGTGGAGTTCAGCGCCTACCTCTTCTACCGCTGGGCGGGACACCCGGGCGGCCGCGGCGAACGCGACGACTGGGGCGCGGCGCTCGACCCCGCCGGTGTCGTCGCCCAGGCCCGCCGGCTCGCCGACACCTACGGCTTCACCTCCTTCAAGCTCAAGGGCGGCGTCTTCCCGCCCGACGAGGAGATCGCCGCGGTCCGGGCGCTGGCCGCCGAGTTCCCCGGGCGGCCGCTGCGCCTGGACCCCAACGGCGCCTGGAGCGTGCCGACTTCCTGCCGGGTCGCGGACGAGCTGGCGGACGTCCTGGAGTATCTGGAGGACCCGACGAGCGGCACGGCAGGGATGGCGGAGGTGGCGGCCGCCCTGCGCGGGGCGCGGCCGGGCGCCGCCGGACGGGCCGGCCTCCCGCTGGCCACGAACATGTGCGTGACGACCTTCGACGAGATCGCCGGGGCGTTCGCCCGGGACGCCGTCCAGATCGTGCTCTGCGACCACCACTACTGGGGCGGGCTGCGCACCACCCGCGAACTCGCCGCCGTCTGCCACACCTTCGGCGTCGGCCTGTCCATGCACTCCAACACCCATCTGGGCATCAGCCTCGCCGCCATGACCCAGGTCGCGGCGACCCTGCCGCACCTCGGCCACGCCTGCGACAGCCACTACCCCTGGCAGACCGAGGACGTCCTCACCGAGCGGATCGGCATCCGCGACGGCCGGGTGGACGTCAGTGACGCCCCCGGCCTCGGCATCACCCTCGACCGCGACCGGCTCGCCGTGCTGCACCGCCGCTGGCTCGCCGACGACGGCGGACTCCGCGACCGCGATGACGCCGCCGCCATGCGGTACGCCGACCCCGGCTGGGTCGCCCCCACCACTCCACGCTGGTGACCCCCGGGGCCCGCCCGCCGGCGGCCCGGGGACGGAGATCACGGACCCGGCCGTGGTCCTGTGCGCGGTGGCCCGGCACGCGTACGGTGAGGCACGGCTCAGTGGCGGTGCGCCACAGTGGTCCCGTAAGTGATCTTTGAGAGGGGCTGTCCCGATGGCACAGGAAGTGCGCGGCGTGATTGCGCCGGGGAAGAACGAACCGGTCCGGCTGGAGACCATCCTGGTGCCGGACCCGGGTCCCGGCGAGGCCGTGGTGAAGATCCAGGCGTGCGGGGTGTGCCACACCGATCTGCACTACAAGCAGGGCGGCATCAACGACGACTTCCCGTTCCTGCTCGGGCACGAGGCGTCCGGCGTGGTGGAGTCGGTCGGCTCCGGCGTCACCGATGTGGCGCCCGGCGATTTCGTCATCCTCAACTGGCGGGCGGTGTGCGGCCAGTGCCGGGCGTGTCTGCGCGGCCGCCCCCAGTACTGCTTCGCCACCCACAACGCCCGCCAGAAGATGACGCTGAAGGACGGCACGGAGCTGAGCCCGGCGCTGGGCATCGGCGCCTTCGCCGACAAGACGCTGGTTGCCGCCGGGCAGTGCACCAAGGTCAACCCCGAGATCGCGCCCGAGGCGGCCGGTCTGCTGGGCTGCGGGGTGATGGCGGGTATGGGCGCCGCGCTCAACACCGGCGGTGTCGCACGCGGCGACGCGGTCGCGGTCATCGGCTGCGGCGGCGTCGGCGACGCGGCCGTGATGGGGGCCCGGCTGGCCGGCGCGGCCAAGATCATCGCGGTGGACATCGACGACCGCAAGCTGGAGACCGCGCGCTCCATGGGCGCCACCCACACCGTCAACTCCCGCTCCACCGACCCCGTCGAGGCGATCCGCGAGCTGACCGGCGGCTTCGGCGCGGACGTCGTCATCGAGGCGGTCGGCCGCCCGGAGACCTACCAGCAGGCGTTCTACGCCCGTGACCTGGCCGGAACCGTCGTCCTGGTGGGCGTCCCCACCCCGGACATGACCCTGGAACTCCCCCTCCTGGACGTCTTCGGCCGCGGCGGCTCCCTCAAGTCCTCCTGGTACGGCGACTGTCTGCCGTCCCGCGACTTCCCGATGCTGGTCGATCTGCATCTCCAGGGCCGGATCGACCTGGGGGCGTTCGTCACCGAGACCATCGGCATCGAGGACGTGGAGTCGGCCTTCGCGCGGATGCACGCGGGCGACGTGCTGCGTTCGGTGGTGACGCTCTGATGGCGGCCCGCATCGACCACCTGGTCACCTCCGGCACCTTCTCCCTCGACGGCGGCACCTGGGACGTCGACAACAACGTCTGGATCGTCGGCGACGACGACGAGGCGATCGTCATCGACGCCGCCCATGACGCCGACGCCATCGTCGAGGCCCTCGGCGGCCGGACGCTGCGCGCGATCATCTGCACCCATGGGCACAACGACCACATCGACGCGGCCCCGGCGCTCGCCGCCCGCACCGGTGCCCGGATCCATCTGCACCCCGCCGACCTGCCGTTGTGGAAGATGACCCACCCGGGCACCCCACCGGACGCGGAGCTGGCGGACGGTCAGGTGCTGACCATCGCCGGTACGGACCTGACCGTGCTGCACACCCCGGGCCACGCCCCCGGCGCGGTCTGCCTCCACGCGCCCGACCTGCGCACCGTCTTCACCGGCGACACCCTCTTCCAGGGCGGCCCCGGTGCCACCGGCCGGTCCTTCTCGGACTTCCCGACCATCGTCGCCTCGATCCGGGACCGGCTGCTGACCCTGCCGCCCGAGACGGCGGTCCGCACCGGCCACGGTGATCCGACGACGATCGGGACGGAGGCCCCGCACCTGGAGGAGTGGATCAAGCGGGGGCACTAGAACGACCGGCCCCAGGGCGGGCCCGCAGTGATCGCGGAAAGTCCGCTGCCCCGGTGTGACACACCGGGGCAGCGGACTTTTTCGGCGCGGCGCCGGCGGGAGGAGTCCTCGCCGGGCGGAGAGCCGTCAGCGGTTGGAGAAGGCCGTCAGCGGTTGTAGATGGCCATGATGGGGTCGCTGTCGTCGCACCACACCTCGTGGTACCCGTTCGCCTGGGCGTACGGGAGTTCCTTCGCTTCGCACTCCGCCTTCGAGGGGTACTTCTCGGCACCGACGGGGACCCAGCCGTCGCCGGGGGGAGCGGCGGCGAAGGCGGCGGTGGAGGTCAGCGGGATGGCGACCGCCGCGGCAGCGACCGCGAGACCGACACCGATGCGAGTACGTAACGCCTTCATGGTGATCTCCCTTGCTTGTCTTTGCTTGTCCTTGCGTTCTGAGCTGGTCGGGCTCAGATGCGTTCCCGACTGATGTCCAGGGCAGCGCCGAGGTGGTCAGCCGATGGGGTTGACGAAGGTGGCCGGGTGGGTGGCGCTGCGCTGGTCGACGAGGGTGCCCCAGGGCCACTTGACGGTGATCGACTTGGTCTCGTTGGGCGGCGTGATGTCCGCGAAGGCGGGCTGGTAGAAGCCCTTGTCCTCCTTGGTCATGGCGACGTTGATGGTGAAGTCGGTGCTGTCGCCGGGCGCCAGGGTGATCGAGCCGTGCTTGGCCGACGAGCGGGCCAGCGACCAGCGCTCGCCGCCGTTCTCGGACTTGAGGTCCACACCCGGGAAGCCGCCGATCTTGCAGCTGCGGCTGCCCTTGTTGGTCAGCACGACGCTGGTGGTCGTCGAGCCGCCCGCGTTCGGGTCCGGGGCCGCGTCCTCGCCCGTGGCGAAGACCGCCTTCAGACCGGAGGTGTGACAGCGCTCCACGCCCGAGCCCGCCCCGCCACCGCCGGCGGCCTGGCCGCCCGGCTTCTTGGCCGCGGCGCCCCCCTTGGCGTCGGCCTTGGTGTCGGTCTTGGCTCCGGAGCCCGCCTCGTCACCGGAGCCCTGCGCCTCGGTGCCGGAGTCCGTGCCGCTGGACTCGACGGCCGTGCCCGGGCCCGACTGGTCCGCGGGCGCTGTGGCGGCGACATCCGAGCCGGAGCAGGCGGTCAGCGTCAGGCCGGCGACCGCGGTCAGGGTCGCGACGGCGATGCGCAGGGTGCGGCGACGGGCGGTGCGGGCAGTGGTGTTGGCGCTCATTTCGGGTCCCCCCAGGGCGTTCGGTGTCGCTGTTTCCTCGTGACGACCACCACTCTGGTCTGGGCCACTAGCGCGAGGCTTCCGCTCCGCTAACGTCCGGCTAACACGGGTGTGAGCAGGGGGAATACGCCTGGGGGAAGCCGAAGGGGCAGGCTGTGGCGGGTAGTTGGTGAACGTGCGGCCGGTTGCCGGAGCGGGGGGCGGTCCGACAGGTCAAGGGCCTGGCCCCGGGGGTCCGTGCCACAGCGACCGGAGCGGGGAGGTAACTCAGAAGTCACGCGAGGAAGTCCCCCGAGCCATCGGAGATGCCGTAGGGGAGGGGCGAACACTTCCCGTAGGGGGTGCGGACGCCCCCTCGGGGCCACAACGTGGCGGGGGCGGAGGATATTCCGCGGCCGCACGCCCCCGCGGCACGCCCCGCGGCCGCGCGCCCCGCGCTCCCGAGCCCCTACGCCCCGCGCCCCGGGCCTGCCCCGCCCCCTCACCCCTCCCCGGCCGCCCGCTCCAGAATGCGGGCGGCCACCGTGGGGGAGTCCACCAACGGGTGCAGGGCCAGGGCTCGTAGCGCGGCGGTGCGGTCCTTGAAGACCGCGGCCTCGATCGTCGCCCGTTCCACCGCCTTGACCTGCAACATCAGGCCCAACTGGTCCTCCCGCAGCGGTGCGCAGGGCAGGGGGCGGGCGCCCTGTGCGGTCACCTCGCACACGGTCTCCACGATCGCGTCCGGCGCCAGCTGCGGCACGGTCGTCCCGTTGCGGACATTGAGGATCAGCCGGGTGCCGCTGCCGTTCAGGATGCCGTGCATCAGCGCCAGCGCCACCCGGTCGTAGCCGCCGCCCTCCAGATCGTGGCTGTCGCGCTGCCAGCCGCCACTGGCCTCCCGGCTGTGCGCCATGTACGTCTCCTCGCGCTCCAGCCGGGTCCGCTCCCACAGGGCGTACACCGCGTCCGGGCCGCCGGCCGCCGCGGCCCGCTCGAAGAAGCCGCCCTGCTGCTGGTCGAGGAACTCGCCGCGGGTCTCCCGGGTGTCCCGTACGGAGTCGAGGGTCTCGCGGCGGAAGTAGTAGTAGTGCAGATACTCGTTCGGGAGCGCGCCCAGGGTCCGCAGCCAGTCCCCGCCGAACAGCCGGCCCTCCTCGAAGGAGCCCAGCGCGTCCTCGTCGGCGAGCAGCCCCGGCAGCAGATCCGTGCCGTCCAGCGTCAACGACCGCAGCCAGCCGAGGTGGTTGAGCCCCACATAGTCGTAACCGGCCCGGTCCGGGTCCGCGCCGGCCGCCCGCGCCGCGCGGCGCACCAGCCCCACCGGCGAATCGCAGATCCCGATGACGCGGTCGCCGAGCACCTGGGACATCGCCTCGGTGACCATGCCCGCGGGGTTGGTGAAGTTGATGACCCAGGCGTCCGGGGCGAGCGCCGCGACCCGCTCGGCGATGTGCAGCGCCACCGGGATCGTCCGCAGGCCGTAGAGGACACCGCCGGCGCCGACCGTCTCCTGGCCGAGCACGCCCTCGGACAGCGGGATGCGTTCGTCCCGTACCCGGCCCGCGGTGCCGCCCACCCGGATCGCCGAGAAGACGAAGCCGGCGCCGGCCAGCGCCTCGTCCAGACCGTCCGCGACCCGTACGGGCACCGGTGCCGGATGCCCCTGCGCCAGCCGCGCCAGGACCTCGGCGATCACCGCCACCCGGCGCGGATCGGTGTCGTGCAGCACCACCTCGGAGACGGCGCGCCCCGGGTCGTCCAGCAGGGCGCGGTAGACCAGCGGCACCCGGAAACCGCCCCCGCCCAGAATCGTGAGCCTCATGGGGCGGAACGTACCGCAGCATCAGGCACACTGGCGGCACGTGCAGATACGAGAGGGGAGAGCACGGTGAGCAGCCGACGCGATGACCTTCCGCCCGCGGGCCCGGCGGCCGTGCCCGCGGCCCTCGATCCGCTGGCCGGGGTGCGCGCCGACGGCGATCCGCGCACCGACGTCTACCTCACCGGCTCGGTCTTCCTGGACATCATCTTCACCGGCCTGGATTCCGCCCCGGTCCGCGGCACCGAGTCCTGGGCCCGCGGGATGGGCTCCAGCCCCGGCGGCGTCGCCAACATGGCCACCGCCCTGGCCCGGCTCGGGCTGCGCACCTCGCTCGCCGCGGCCTTCGGCGACGACCACTACGGCGAGTACTGCTGGGAGGTGCTCGAACAGGGCGAGGGCATCGACCTGGCGCTGTCCCGCACCGTCCCCGGCTGGCACTCCCCGGTCACCGTCTCCATGGCCTACGAGGGCGAGCGCACGATGGTGTCGCACGGCCACGAGGCGCCACCGCCCGATTTCGCCTTCGACGGCAAGCACGCCCCCGGCTGCCCGCCGCCGTCCCGCGCCTGCATCGCCTCGCTGGTCCCGGGCCGGCGGGAGGGCTGGCTGGGCTGCGCGGCGGGCCGCGGCAGCCGCATCTTCGCGGACGTGGGCTGGGACGACAGCGGCCGCTGGGACCCGGCCGACCTCGCCGACCTGGAGCACTGCGAGGCGTTCCTGCCCAACGCCGAGGAGGCGATGCGCTACACCCGGACGGACTGCCCGCGCGCCGCGGCCCGCAGGCTCGCCGACCGGGTGCCGCTCGCGGTGGTCACGCTGGGTTCGGAGGGCGCCTACGCGGTGGACGGCCGGACCGGCGAGAGCGCCGAGGTGCCCGCGATCGCCGTGGAGGCGCTGGACCCGACCGGCGCCGGCGATGTCTTCGTCGCCGGATTCGTCACCGGCACCCTCGCCGACTGGCCGCTCGCCGACCGGCTCGCCTTCGCGGGGCTGTCCGCCGCGCTGTCCGTGCAGGAATTCGGCGGCTCGCTGTCCGCCCCGGGCTGGGCGGAGATCGCCGCCTGGTGGCAGCAGGTGCGGTCCTGCGAGGCGGGCGCACCGGGCGTGCTGCGCCGCCAGTACGCCTTCCTGGACGAGGTGCTGCCCGCGGCGTACCGGCTCGCGCCGCTGGCTCGCGCGGTCCCCACGATCGGCTTCCGCCGGCCGGCCT
This sequence comes from Streptomyces sp. NPDC127097, assembly GCF_042724075.1. NCBI lineage: Bacteria > Bacillati > Actinomycetota > Actinomycetes > Kitasatosporales > Streptomycetaceae > Streptomyces > Streptomyces sp. NPDC127097. The sequence continues at coordinate 61,637 of NZ_JBHXFI010000016.1, forward strand.
GAGCAGCCGCGGGGCCGGGCCCGGCGGGTGCGGCCGCCCCGCCCCGGGAGGCTTGCGGCGTGCCCCCGTCGGCCCGCACCGGCGGGAAAAGCCCTCGGGCCTGTCAGTGCTCCGTCGTACTCTTGTATCCCAAGGAGTCGAGTGCAGGCAGGCACCTCTTATTAGCAAAGGATGGGGGTTGAGCAGGCCACCGAGCCGCCTTATGACTCAGACACCCACGCAACCGCAGGCGCGCGCCCAGTTCACCGTCCCGGCCAAGCACCCGATGGTGACGGTCCTGGGATCCGGTGACTCCCTACTGCGCGTGATCGAAAAAGCCTTCCCGGCGACCGACATCCACGTCCGGGGCAACGAGGTCAGCGCTGTCGGGGACGCCCGGGAAGTGGCTCTCATCCAGCGCCTCTTCGACGAGATGATGCTGGTGCTCCGCACCGGACAACCGATGACGGAGGACGCAGTGGAACGGTCCATCGCCATGCTGCGCGCGGCGGAGGACGGCGAGGGCGCGGTGAGCGAGACGCCCGCCGAGGTGCTCACCCAGAACATCCTCTCCAACCGCGGCCGGACGATCCGGCCCAAGACCCTCAACCAGAAGCGCTATGTCGACGCCATCGACGAGCACACCGTCGTCTTCGGCATCGGCCCGGCGGGCACCGGCAAGACCTACCTCGCCATGGCCAAGGCCGTCCAGGCGCTCCAGGCCAAGCAGGTCAACCGCATCATCCTGACCCGCCCCGCGGTCGAGGCCGGTGAGCGGCTCGGCTTCCTGCCCGGCACGCTCTACGAGAAGATCGACCCCTATCTGCGCCCGCTCTACGACGCGCTGCACGACATGCTCGACCCCGACTCCATCCCGCGCCTGATGGCCGCCGGGACGATCGAGGTCGCCCCGCTGGCGTATATGCGCGGCCGTACCCTGAATGACGCCTTCATCATTCTCGACGAGGCGCAGAACACGAACCCCGAGCAGATGAAGATGTTCCTCACCCGCCTCGGCTTCGACTCGAAGATCGTCATCACCGGCGATGTCACCCAGGTCGACCTCCCGGGCGGGACGAAGAGCGGTCTGCGCCAGGTCCGGGACATCCTGGACGGCGTCGACGATGTGCATTTCTCCCTGCTCACCAGCAAGGACGTGGTCCGGCACAAGCTCGTCGGCCGTATCGTCGACGCCTACGAGAAGTACGACAGCCGCAACGGCACGTGAGCCCACCGGCCGGCCATCCGGCCGGCCGGGGTCCACGACCCGCGGTCCCAGCAACCATCGGGCCGGGCCCGAGAAGCGAGAAGCAACCCTCCCCATGTCCATCGACGTCAACAACGAGTCCGGCACCGAGATCGACGAGCAGGCCATCCTGGATGTCGCCCGCTACGCCGTCGCCCGGATGCGCATCCACCCGCTCTCCGAGCTGTCCGTGATCGTCGTCGACGCCGAGGCCATGGAGCAGCTCCACCTCCAGTGGATGGACCTGCCGGGGCCGACCGATGTCATGTCCTTCCCCATGGACGAGCTGCGCCCGCCGGCCAAGGACGACGAGGAGCCCCCGCAGGGCCTCCTCGGTGACATCGTGCTCTGCCCGGAGGTCGCCAAGAAGCAGGGCGAGGAGGCGCCGACCGGGCACAGCATGGACGAGGAACTCCAGCTGCTCACCGTCCACGGAGTGCTCCACCTCCTCGGCTACGACCACGAGGAGCCGGACGAGAAGGCCGAAATGTTCGGTCTCCAGGCGGCGATCGTTGACGGCTGGCGCGCCGAGCGGGGACTCACCGGCCCCTCTCCGGCCCCCACCGTGACCTGACGGGACGGCCCGATGACCACCCAGCTGATCGCGGTCGCGGTCCTGCTCGTCGTGATCGCCTGGCTCGCCGCCTGCGCGGAGGCCGGCCTGGCCCGGACGACCAGCTTCCGGGCCGAGGAAGCCGTCCGCTCCGGCCGCCGCGGCGCCGCCAGGCTCGCCGCCGTCGCCGCCGACCCCACCCGCTATCTCAATGTCGCGCTGCTGGTGCGGGTCGGCTGCGAGATGGCCGCCGGGGTCCTGGTCACGTACGCCTGTCTGCGCTCGTTCGACGAGACCTGGGAGGCGCTGACCGTCGCCATCGCCGTGATGGTGCTGGTCTCCTATGTCGCCGTCGGCGTCTCACCGCGGACGATCGGCCGCCAGCACCCGCTGAACACCGCCACCGCCGCCGCCTACGTCCTGCTGCCGCTGGCCCGCATCATGGGCCCCATCCCGCAGCTGCTGATCCTCCTCGGCAATGCCCTGACCCCCGGCAAGGGCTTCCGCAAGGGCCCGTTCGCCTCCGAGGCCGAGCTGCGCTCCCTGGTGGACCTCGCGGAGAAGGAGTCGCTGATCGAGGACGAGGAGCGCCGGATGGTGCACTCCGTCTTCCAGCTCGGCGACACCCTCGTCCGTGAGGTGATGGTGCCGCGTACGGACCTGGTCGCCGTCGAGCGGTTCAAGACCATCCGCCAGGCGCTGACCCTCGCGCTGCGCTCCGGCTTCTCCCGTATCCCGGTGACCGGCGAGAACGAGGACGACATCGTCGGCGTCGTCTACCTCAAGGACCTGGCCCGCAAGGTCCACATCAGCCGCGACGCCGAGTCCGAGCTGGTCTCCACGGCCATGCGCCCCGCCGTTTTCGTCCCCGACACCAAGAATGCCGGTGATCTGCTGCGGGAAATGCAGCAGGACCGCAATCATGTCGCGGTGGTGATCGATGAATATGGCGGCACCGCCGGCATTGTCACGATCGAGGACATTCTGGAGGAGATCGTCGGCGAGATCACCGATGAATACGACCGGGAACTGCCGCCCGTCGAGGATCTCGGCGACGGCCGCTATCGCGTCACCTCCCGGCTGGACATCGGCGACCTCGGCGAGCTGTACGGCCTGGCCGAGCTGGACGACGAGGACGTCGAGACCGTCGGCGGACTGCTCGCCAAGCTCCTCGGCCGGGTCCCGATCGCCGGTGCCACCGCCGAGGTCGACCTCGCCGACGACGCCTCCGACCCGGGGCTGAAGGCGCTGCGGCTGACCGCGGAGGCCCCGGCCGGCCGCCGCAACAAGATCATCACGGTGCTGTGCGAGCCGGTGCGTCCGGCGGGCGCGAGCGCCGCCGGGGAGTCGTCGGCGGGCGGCCGCACCGCCGGCTGAACATCCGCGGAATTCGCCGCGTAATCTCTGGTGATGCCGGGAATATTTCTTGCTGTCGCGGGCCGGGCGGCTACTTATCTCCAGTGCAGCAGAAATGTTCTGAAAGCCATATCCGGGGGAGCTGGATTCCGCGGCAGGCGCCGTGGAAGGATCTTCAAGCGGTCGCCGACGCGTGGCCGCATTGCGTGAGAGAAATCCTGTAGCGCAGGTTGCCCCGGGGCGGGGGACCGGGGCAACCACCTTCTTCCTCAGCCGCGGCGCGTCGTCCGCACCGTCCGCAGCCCGGCCGCCACCAGCAGCGCGACCACTGCGAGCAGCGCCGCGTCCAGGCCCAGCGCCAGCTTGATGCCGCCGAGAGTGGCCTGGGCGGCGCCGCTGCCGTCCGCCCGCAGCGCGGCGATATGCGCCGAGGCGACCGCGCTCAGCAGCGGAATGCCGATCGTGATGCCCACCTGCTGCGAGCTGGTGACCAGCCCGGTGGCCAGGCCCTGTTCGGCGTCCGGCACCCCGGAGGTGGCGGTCACGCCGTAGGAGATGATCGCCCACAGATGGCCGAGGCTGCCGAGGGCCACCCCGGTCAGGGCCAGCCACAGGCCGCTGCCGGTGCCCAGCCCCAGCAGCGCGGCCGTGAAACCGGCCTGGATCAGCAGCCCGGTCAGCAGGGTGCGGCGGGCGCCCAGCCGGCCGATGACCTTCGGGGCGACGAGGCCGGCGAGCGCCGAGACCACGCCCTGCACCCCGAACACCAGCCCCGTGTGGAAGGGGGACAGCCGCAGCACTTCCTGGAGGTAGAGCGTCAGCAGGAAGATGACGGTGCTCATCATCGCGAAGGTCGTCAGGCCCGCCAGATTGCCCCAGGCGACGGTCCGGCGGCGCAGCATCGGAAGTGAAACGAGCGGCTGCGCGGCCCGCGACTCCACCACCACGAACGCGGCCAGCAGCCCCACCCCCGCGAGCAGCGTCACCAGCACGTCCGGGCGGCCGAAGCCCTGCTCGGCGGCGGTCGACAGGGCGTAGATCAGCGACAGCAGGCCACCGGTGACGGTGATCGCGCCGGGCACGTCGATCCGCGGCCGCTCGGGATGCCGGGACTCGGTCAGCAGCAGTGGTGCCGCCGCCAGGACCGCCACCCCGGCCACGGACAGCAGGCCCATGGTGGAGCGCCAGCCCAGCGCATCGGTCATCACCCCGCCCAGCACCATGCCGATGGTGAAGCCCGTCGAGAGCACGGTGCCGCTGATGCCCAGCGCGCGCTCGCGCTGCGGGCCCTCGGCGAAGGTGGTGGTGAGCAGCGACATCCCGGTGGGCACGATGACCGCCGCGCCCAGGCCCTGGAGCGCCCGCGCGGCCAGGAAGACCGTCGGGGACCAGGCCAGCGCGGCCAGCACGGAGGCCGCGGTGAACAGCCCGAGCCCGATGAGGAACAGCCGGCGCCGCCCGAAGAGATCGGCGATCCGGCCGGACAGCAGCAGGAAGCCGCCCGAGGGCAGGGCGAACGCGGTGACCGCCCACTGGAGATCGGCCTGGCCCATCCCCAGATCCCGGCCGAGCACCGGAAGCGCCACATTCAGGATGGAGAAATCCAGCGCGATGATGAACTGCGCGCCGCACAGGAGCAGCAGGATGAGCTTGGCGCGCCGGGTCATCCGCGCGCCGGCGGGCGCGGCAGCCGGGGCGGCGCCCGGCGCGGGGGCGGCGCCCGTCGGTGTATCAAGAGCAGTGGTGCTGTCGGTTATCGGCATACGACGAGGCTGCGGCCCCGCAAGACCGCGTGGGGAGCGGGAACTTATCGTGGTGTCCGCACCACCAGCCACGCGAACAGGGGGAGAACGTGGCCACGAACGCAGCCAACCCGGACACCGCGCGCCGCCGCCAGGATCTGCGCGACTTCCTCAGGAGCCGTCGCGCCCGGGTCACCCCGGCCGAGGCGGGCCTGCCCGACGGCGGCCGCCGCCGCACCCCGGGCCTGCGCCGCGAGGAGGTCGCCGTCCTCGCCGGGGTCGGCGCGTCCTGGTACCAGTGGCTGGAGCAGGGCCGGGACATCACCGTCTCGCCGCAGGTGCTGGACTCGGTCGCCCGGGTCCTGCGGCTCAGCGGCGCCGAGCGCCGGCATCTGTACGTCCTGGCCGGGCTGAACCCACCGCTGCGGCAGGACGCCGAGGAGCTGGGACTCACCGATGTGTGCGCGGGCCTCCAGCGGCTGATCGACGCCTGGATGCCCTACCCGGCGCACATCATGGACCCGTACTGGAACCTCATCGCCCACAACGAGGCGGCGGGGCTGGTACTCGGCCACGGCCGCCCCGGGGTCTCGACGAACTGCCTGATCGCCTTCTTCACCGACCCCGTCTACCGTGCGCGGGCGGCGAGTTGGGAGGCGAACGCCCCCTCGCTCGTGGCGCAGTACCGGGCCGCGTGGTCGGCGCGGCCCGGCGACGAGGGCTTCGACGAGGTGGTCCGCGAGGCATCGGCGCTCAGCGCGGAGTTCGCCGAGCTGTGGGGACGCGGCGATGTGCAGGACGGCGGGACGCTCCACAAGGAGCTGGACCACCCGCTCGTCGGTGCCCTGCTCTTCGAGACCACCCAGCTGCGGGTTCCGGTCCGCCCCGACCTCAACATCGTGCTGCACAATCCGCGCCCGGAGACGGACACCGCGGCCAGGCTGGCGTGGCTCTCCTCCCCGGAGGGCCGGCGCGGCGGGATGTCCTCGGTCGCGGGCTGACGGCCCGGGGCGGCCCGGGGGCGGCCCTCGGGGGCCCGGCCCGTCGCCCCTTGCCGCGGTCCTCCGGCCGCCCCGCATATGCTCGCCCGTATGAGCGAAGCCGCACCGCTGGACCCCGAAGACCGCAAGATCATCACGCTCGCGCGCTCGGCGCGGGCCCGTAACGGCGTGCCCGAGGGCGCCGCCGTCCGCGACGAGACCGGCCGCACCTATGTCGCCGGCACCGTTGCCCTGGACTCGCTACAGCTCAGCGCGCTACGGACCGCCGTCGCGATGGCCGTCGCCAGCGGGGCCACGTCCCTGGAGGCCGCGGCCGTGGTCACCGACGCCGAGCGCGCCACCGACGCGGACCGCGCGGCCGTACGGGACCTCGGCGGCCCCGGGACGCCGGTGCTCGTCGCGGGCCCGGACGGCACGCTGCGCAGCACCGTCCCGGCGGGCGGGACCCCGGCCTGAGCCGGCCGGCCGTACGACGGCGCACGGGGCGGCCCGCCGGCAGCGGAGGGCCGCCCCGCGCCGTTCGCGCCCCCCGCCGGCCGTCTCCGGGCCGGGATGGTCGGAGGCGCGCCCGGGATCGGGGAGAATGGGCGCCATGAGCGTTCGTACCGAGTCCTCCGCCGCGCACCGTGCGGGCTTCGCCTGCTTCGTCGGCCGTCCCAACGCCGGCAAGTCGACCCTGACGAACGCGCTCGTCGGCACGAAGGTGGCCATCACCTCCAACCGCCCGCAGACCACCCGCCACACGGTCCGCGGCATCGTGCACCGCCCCGAGGCCCAGCTGGTCCTCGTCGACACCCCCGGCCTGCACAAGCCGCGCACGCTGCTGGGCGAGCGGCTGAACGATGTCGTGCGCACCACCTGGTCCGAGGTCGACGTGATCGGCTTCTGTCTGCCCGCCGACCAGAAGATCGGCCCCGGCGACCGCTACATCGCGGGTGAGCTGGCCGACATCAAGAAGACCCCCAAGGTCGCCATCGTCACCAAGACCGACCTGGTCGACAACAAGGCACTGGCCGCCCAGCTGATCGCCATCGACCAGCTCGGCAAGGAGCTGGGCATCGAGTGGGCGGAGATCATCCCGGTCTCGGCGGTCGGCGACGCCCAGGTGTCCCTGCTCGCCGACCTGCTGGTCCCGATGCTCCCGGAGAGCCCGCCGCTCTACCCCGAGGGTGACCTCACCGACGAGCCCGAGCAGGTCATGGTCGCCGAGCTGATCCGCGAGGCCGCGCTGGAGGGCGTCCGCGACGAGCTGCCGCACTCCATCGCGGTGGTCGTCGAGGAGATGCTGCCGCGCGAGGACCGCCCGGCCGACAAGCCGCTCCTCGACATCCACGCCAATGTCTACATCGAGCGCCCCAGCCAGAAGGGCATCATCATCGGCCCCAAGGGCAAGCGCCTGAAGGAGGTCGGCATGAAGTCCCGCAAGCACATCGAGGCCCTGCTGGGCACGCCGGTCTTCCTGGATCTGCACGTCAAGGTCGCCAAGGACTGGCAGCGCGACCCGAAGCAGCTGCGCAAGCTGGGCTTCTGAGCCTTTCCGGCCCGGCGCCCGGCCGACGGCCCGGCGCACCGCCCGCTACGCCACGCCCCGGATCCGCCGCACCAGCAACGCCCCCAGCAGCCCGATCGCCGCCGCGACGCCGTACAGCACCCGGTAGCCGCCGAGGTGCTGCACGATCGGCGCGGCCAGCACCGGGGCGGCCACCTGCGGCAGCGCGTTGGCGATATTGATGACGCCCAGGTCCTTGCCGCGGTCCGCGGCGGCCGGCAGCACCTGCGTCATCAGCGCGAAGTCGACGGAGGTGAAGACGCCGAAGCCGACCCCGAGCAGCGCCGCGGCACACACCGCCCCCGGCCAGGTCTGCCACCCGGCCAGCAGCCCGGTCGCCACCGTCATGAGCACCCCCGCCCACAGCACGAACGGCTGCCGGCGCCCGATCCGGTCGGACCAGAAGCCCCCGACGACGACGGTGCCGAGCAGGGTCACCGCGTTGACGGCGGTGAGCACCAGCACCCCGCCGTCCGGGTCCGGACGGTGCAGCACGTCCCGCAGGTAATACAGCAGATACAGCAGGGCCAGCGTATTGCCGAGGTTGATCAGGAACCGGGTCAGCCAGGCCCACGCCAGATCGGGGTGGCGGCGCGGACTGATCCGGAACCCGGCGAGCAGGGCCCCTGGGCGCAGCGCCGGACGCCGCCCGGCCGGCAGCACCGGGTCCCGGTGCAGCAGCACATACGGGAGGGCGCCCAGCACCGTGAACCCGGCACAGGCGAGATAGCCCGCGACCACGCCACCCGCGACCGTCGCCAGCCCCGTCCCGGCCACCACCCCGAGGATCTGCGCGGCCCCCAGCCAGCCGCCCACCGCCCCGCGCCGGCCGTGCGGCACCCGGTCGGGCACCGCCGCCGTGATCGCCGCGAACGCCGCGTTGAGGGTGAGCTGCACCAGACACCACCCCAGCGCCATCGCCGGCAACGTGCCCGCCCCGGCCAGCAGCACCAGCGCACCGGCCCCGCCCAGCACCCCGGCGAGGATCCACGGGGTGCGCCGCCCGAACCGCGAGGCCGTACGGTCCGAGAGCGCCCCGAACAGCGGGTTGGCCACCATCGAGACAACGGCCCCGGCGCCCGTCACCCACGCCAGCACCGACTCCTTCGCGACGCCCGGCGGCGCGAGTTCCGCGGCCTGGAGGGCGAGCAGGATCTGGAGCGGCCCGTACCAGCCGACCCAGATCGCCCCGTTGGCCAACGACAGGGCCGCGGTCCACCCGCGTCCGGCCGGCTCCGTCGGCTCCGTGAGCGCCTCCGGAGCGGCGGGGCGGCTCATCCCCGGGCCTGCTCCCGGAGGGCGTCACGCAGCCAGCGGAACGACGCCTTGGGCGTCCGCGCCAGCGTCGGGTAGTCCACGTGCACCAGCCCGAAGCGCCGGGCGTACCCCTCGGCCCATTCGAAGTTGTCCATCAGCGACCAGACGAAGTACCCCCGGACGTCCACCCCGGCCGCCATGGCCTGGTGCAGCGCCCGCAGATGCCCGTCCAGGAACGCGATCCGCTCGCCGTCCTCGATGCCCTCGTAGGAGCACCCGTTCTCGGTGATCACGACGGGCGGCAGCCGGTCGCCGTACCGCTCCTGGAACGACACCAGCAGCTCGGTGAGCGCCTCCGGCACCACCGGCCAGCCGAAGTCGGTCCGCGGATACCCCTCGATCTCCTGGGGCGCGAAGGGCAGTTCGGGCGGCAGCCGGATCCCGCCGAATTCGGCCGTCGCCGCCCCCTCGGCCCCCGGGGCGCCCACCAGCGTCGGCTGGTAGTAGTTGATCCCGTACCAGTCCAGCGGCTGCGCGATGACCTTCAGGTCCTCGGCGACCGGCCCCGGCAGCAGGGCCGCCAGCTCCTCATCGGGATACCGCCCCAGCAGCACCGGCTCCGCGAACAGCCGGTTGAGCAGCAGGTCGTAGAGATCGGCCGCCGCGGTGTCCGCCTCCGACGCACTCGCCGTCCAGGTCGGCCCGTGCGAATTGGCGATCCCGATGCTCGTCGCCCCGCGGGCCCGCAGCGCCTGTACGGCGAGGCCGTGCCCCAGCAGCTGATGGTGTGCCGCCGGCAGCGCCTCGAACAGCAACTGGCGCCCCGGCGCATGCTGTCCCAACCCATAGCCCAGCAAGGTCAGTTCGGCCGGTTCATTGAGCGTGATCCACCGCTCCACCCGGTCCCCGAGCCGCTCCGCCACCACGTCGGCGTACGCCGCGAACTTCTCCGCCGTCTCCCGGACGAGCCATCCGCCGCCCTCCTCCAGCGCCTGCGGAGTGTCCCAGTGGAACAGCGTCGGCACCGGTGCGACCCCCGCCGCCAGCAGCGCGTCCACCAGCCGGTCGTAGAAGTCCAGCCCCGCCTCGCTGACCGCCCCGCTCCCGTCCGGCACCACCCGCGGCCAGGCCACCGAGAACCGGTACGCCCCGACCCCGAGCTCCTTCAGCAGCGCCACGTCCTCGGGGTACCGGTGGTAGTGATCGGTCGCCACCCGCGGCTGCGACCCGTCCTTGATCCGCCCCGCCTCCGCCGCGAACACATCCCATGCGGACCGCCCCCGCCCGCCTTCCGCCACCGCGCCTTCGATCTGCGCGGCGGACGTGGACACCCCCCACACGAAGTCACGGGGGAAGCGGGGCAGGGCGGCGGGCACCGGCTCGGTCGTCATGAACCGGATCTTTGTAACCGGCGGTAACGGTGTCAAGGGGGCGGTGCGGTACGGGAGTTGAGGGGCGGCCGGGGCGGCCCCGCGGAATCCCCCCGCGGCGGCGCTACGCGCCTTCCTTCATCACCTTCGTGATCAGCGACCGCTGTTCCTTCGTGAGGCGCGGGTCGGAGCAGTAGACCGTCCGGCCGTCGACGGTGATCTGGTAGCTGAAGCCGTCCGGGACCCCGACGGGGGGTTCGGTGCGGGCGGTGGCGACGGCCTCTTTGGCCAGGTCCTGCCAGTCATCGGCGTCGGGGCGGCCCGAGGTGTCGATCTCGGCGCGGCGGTCGACGCCCGCGAAGCCTCCGGTGCGATGGACATGAATGCGCATAACGGACTCCTCCGACGTCTTCGACGGACTCCTACCCCGTAAGGCCACGGTAATCGTGCCCGGGGCGGAAGGCGCTGCCGAAATCCTCCCGCCCCGGGCGCGCGGTGCCGCTACTTCGTGGTGACGCCGACCTGTGTCCACGCCTTGGTCATCGCCTCGTGCTCGGCGCCGGCGCCGAAGCGGGCCTGGGCGGCCTTGATCGTGAGGGCGGCGAAGTCGGCGAAGGTGGCGGTCTTGGTGAGCTCGCCGCCGGTCAGCACGTCGTACCAGACCTGCCCGGCGCGCTCCCAGGCTTTGCCGCCGATGGCGGTGGCGGCCAGGTAGAAGGCGTGGTTGGGGATGCCGGAGTTGATGTGCACGCCGCCGTTGTCGTCGGTGGTGCGGACGTAGTCCTTCATGGCGGCGGGCTGCGGGTCCTTGCCGAGGACGTCGTCGTCGTAGGCGGTGCCCGGGGCCTTCATCGAGCGCAGGGCGGTGCCGGTGACGTTCGGGCCGAGCAGCTCGGCGCCGATCAGCCAGTCGGCCTGGTCGGCGGTGTGGCCGAGGGCGTACTGCTTGATCAGCACGCCGAAGACATCGGAGACCGACTCGTTGAGGGCGCCGGACTGGCCCTGGTAGTCGAGGTTGGCGGTGTACTGGGTGACCCCGTGGGTGAGCTCGTGGCCGATCACGTCGACGGGGATGGTGAAGTCCTTGAACAGGTCGTTGTCCCCGTCGCCGAAGACCATCCGCTCGCCGTCCCAGAAGGCGTTGTCGTACCGCCGGCCGTAGTGGACGGTCGCGTTGAGCGGCAGGCCCGCGCCGTCGATCGACTTGCGGCCGTAGACCTTGAGGTAGAGCTCGAAGGTGGCGCCCAGGCCGGCGTGGGCGCGGTTGACGGAGGCGTCCTTGGAGGGGCCGTCGGACTCGCTGCGGACCTTCTTGCCGGGCAGGTCCTCGTGGTGCCGGGCGTCGTAGATGGTGCGGTTGGGCTTGTCGGCGTCGGCGCCGGGCTCGCCGGGGGTGAGGCCGCCGCGGGCGGCGATCGCGCGGCGCTCGGTGCGCTGTACGTGGTCGTGCTCCAGGGTGCGGCGGGCGGGCTCGTGCCGCTCGGGGTCGTCCGACTGGGCCAGGTTGTCGAGGATGTGCGGCGGGATGATCGTGCAGAAGACGGGCGTGTGGCAGGTGGCGGGATCTGACTGCGCGTCGTTGAGGTCCATGCACAAACGGTGGCACTGTGTAATCCGGCTGTCACTGCCTGCGTCCAAGATTCCCGTAAAAGTGTGGTTGGTCGCATTTAGGTCGTAACGTCCGTCCGGTCCCGCATACTGATACGCGACCGCCGGACACGGCGTACCTCGGCTAGGGTGCTGTGCATCATGCGTTTCGGGCTGCTTCTCCTTAGCTGCCGCGGCGAGGGCCTGTAGTCGTAGGCCGACCCCCTCCCCGCGGAGTTCGGTGTTGCGATCTATCGCCCCGTCGGCCTCTCCCTGGCTCTTTTGGAGCAGGGGGACCCCCAGCGGACATACGAGGAGCCCTACGCACCATGACGAATCCGTCGAGCCCCGCAGGTCATGCCGTCGGCCGGCCCACCCCGGTCACCAACGCGACGCAGCACCAGCGGCCCTCCGGAATGCCGGTCCACAAGTACGGCCGCTACGAAGCGGTCGACATCCCCGACCGCACCTGGCCGGACAACCGCATCACCGTCGCGCCCCGCTGGCTCTCCACCGACCTGCGGGACGGCAACCAGGCGCTGATCGACCCGATGTCGCCGGCCCGTAAGCGCGAGATGTTCGACCTGCTGGTACGCATGGGCTACAAGGAGATCGAGGTCGGCTTCCCGTCCTCCGGGGAGACGGACTTCGCCTTCGTCCGCTCGATCATCGAAGAGGGCGCGATCCCCGAGGACGTGACGATCTCCGTCCTGACGCAGGCCCGAGAGGAGCTGATCGAGCGCACCGTCGAGTCGCTGCGCGGCGCCCACCGCGCCACGGTGCACCTCTACAACGCCACCGCGCCCACCTTCCGCCGGGTCGTCTTCCGCGGCTCGAAGGAGCAGGTCAAGCAGATCGCCGTGGACGGCACCCGGCTGGTCATGGAGTACGCCGACAAGATCCTCGGCGACGAGACGATCTTCGGCTACCAGTACAGCCCGGAGATCTTCACCGACACCGAGCTGGACTTCGCGCTGGAGGTCTGTGAGGCGGTCTGCGACGTCTGGCAGCCCGAAGAGGGCCGCGAGATCATCCTGAATCTGCCCGCCACCGTCGAGCGCTCCACGCCGTCCACCCACGCCGACCGCTTCGAGTGGATGTCGCGCCACCTGTCCCGGCGCGAGCACGTATGCCTGTCCGTGCACCCGCACAACGACCGGGGCACCGCCGTCGCCGCCGCCGAGCTGGCGATCATGGCGGGCGCCGACCGTATCGAGGGCTGTCTGTTCGGGCAGGGCGAGCGCACCGGCAATGTCGACCTGGTGACGCTGGGCATGAACCTGTTCTCCCAGGGCGTCGACCCGCAGATCGACTTCTCGCAGATCGACGAGATCCGTCGGACCAGCGAGTACTGCAACCAGATGGAGATCCACCCGCGCCACCCCTACGCGGGCGATCTGGTCTACACCGCCTTCTCCGGCTCCCACCAGGACGCCATCAAGAAGGGCTTCGACGCCATGGAGGCCGAGGCGGCCGCCGCCGGCAAGACCGTGGACGACATCGAGTGGGCGGTGCCGTACCTGCCCATCGACCCCAAGGACGTCGGCCGCTCCTACGAGGCCGTCATCCGCGTCAACTCGCAGTCCGGCAAGGGCGGTATCGCCTACGTCCTGAAGAACGACCACAAGCTGGAACTGCCGCGCCGGATGCAGATCGAGTTCTCCCGGATCATCCAGGAGAAGACCGACGCCGAGGGCGGCGAGGTCACGCCCACCGCCATCTGGTCGGCCTTCCAGGACGAGTACCTGCCCAACCCCCAGAACCCGTGGGGCCGCATCCAGGTCAAGAACGGCCAGACGACCACCGACAAGGACGGCGTCGACACCCTCACCGTCGAGGCCGAGGTGGACGGCGCGGAGACGGTGCTGGTCGGCACCGGCAACGGCCCGATCTCCGCGTTCTTCCACGCGCTCCAGGGCATCGACGTCGACGCGCGGCTGCTGGACTACCAGGAGCACACCATGAGCGAGGGCGCCTCCGCGCTGGCCGCCTCGTACATCGAGTGCGCGATCGGTGACAAGGTCCTGTGGGGCATCGGCATCGACGCGAACACCACGCGCGCCTCGCTGAAGGCCGTGGTCTCCGCCGTGAACCGCGCGGGTCGCTGACGCCCGGCGCCGGCCGCCCCCTTTCGGCGCCCCCGCGACTCCTTCCGAGCCGCGGGGGCGCCGTTGTGCGACCCCGCCACCTGAAGGTGGGGTTTGGACCTGACGCATATCACTGTGCGTAAGTGGCTCAGTACGTTTGGTGAGTGGCGCCCGTCGGACCGGCCGCGGCGCGGACACCAAGGACGTGCAGATGAGCAGATATGGCGTGCCCGCACTCTCCCGGCTGGCCGTCGCGGCGGCCGCCTCGCTCGCCGTGCTGGCCTCCGCGCTCGCCCCGGCGGCATCCGGGGCCCCGGCCCGGACGGCGGACCGTCCGCGGTATGTGGCGCTCGGCGACTCCTACAGCGCCGGGGTCTTCGTCCGCCCCTGGGAGGAGCGCGACGGCTGCGGCCGCTCCGGACGCAACTACCCGCACCAGGTGGCCGGTCAGCTCGGATTCGCGCTGACGGATGTGACCTGCGGGGCCGCCGAGGTGGTCGACGGGGTCCTCGGCCCCCAGCCGGCCGCCAAGATTCACGGGCCGCCGACCATCCCGCCCCCGGGCGGCTGGTCCGATCTGCCCCCGCAGATCGAGGCGTTGTCCCCGGACACCGATTACGTGACCGTCGGCATCGGCGGCAACTCCCTCGGCTTCGGGTCCATCGTGACCAAGTGCCTCGAACTGGGCATCACCAAGCCCCTTCGGCCGAAGCCCTGTACCGACCACTACAGCGAGGGCGGTCCGGGCGAGGACTGGCTGGAGGAGCGGTTCAGCCGGCTGGAGACCGACTTCGCCCACATGATGACGGTGATCCACCGGCGCGCACCGCACGCACGGGTCGCCGTCGTGGGATATCCGGCCATCGTTCCGGACAACTCCGGCTGCACCTTCGGCCGCTGGAACCAGCTCGGCAGCGTCAAGAAGGGCGATATGCCCTGGCTCGACAGCCTCGAACTGCGCCTGAACGCCCTGCTGGAGAAGCACGCCGCCTACCACGGCGCGAGTTACGTCGACACCTACGGGCCGAGTGCCGCGCACGGGGTCTGCGCGAGCGGCGACGCGAAGTGGATGTACGGCATCAAGGACGACCTCACCGGCGACGGCGACCAGACCGACCCGCCGACGGAGCTGTGCCGGTCCTTCCCCGGCACCGGCGCGGCCTGCACCTTCGTCCACCCCAACGCCCGCGGCCTGGACAACCAGACCCGCCAGGTGACCCGGGCGCTGATGATCCCGTAAGGCCGATGACCTCGTACGGCTGACGCCGGTCCCGGCGCGGCCCCGCCGTACCCCCACCGATTTGGCCAAGCCGGGCCCCGCCGCCGGCGGCCCCCACGGCCGCCCCGCCCGTTGCCCGCCTCCTCATGGCCATGCTCTTCACGGTGTCCATAGGCCCCGCCCCCTACCTTCCGGAGGGCGGGGTGCTTCGTCATCCGGCCAGTTGTCCGGTACGAGGTGCT
This sequence comes from Streptomyces sp. NPDC127097, assembly GCF_042724075.1. Classification (NCBI taxonomy): domain Bacteria; kingdom Bacillati; phylum Actinomycetota; class Actinomycetes; order Kitasatosporales; family Streptomycetaceae; genus Streptomyces; species Streptomyces sp. NPDC127097. Next base: position 76,825 of record NZ_JBHXFI010000016.1, read on the forward strand.
GACGCCGCATCACGTATGTGGCTAACATCACGTCCAATGCGACGAGGGGGCCATGGGGGTATTCCCCCAGCTACCGCTGGGCGGACCCCCACCCGTATCCGGAGGGGCACGGGTGAGTTACGGAGGGCTGACGTGATGCACAAGATGTGTGTGATGGGCGTGCGCACGTCCTGGCGGACCGTCGCCGATGGCGAGTTCTTCTGTCCGGACTGCGGCGGGGACCGCAACTACCTCCGCCGGACCGGCCGTCGCCGGCTCACCCTCCTCGGCCTCCCGCTGCTCTCCCGCGGCGCCGCCGGCCCGGTCCTGGAGTGCTCCGCCTGCCGCGGCCACTTCGGCCCGGACGCCCTGGACCACCCCACCACCCTCCGCTTCTCCGCGATGCTCCGGGACGCCGTCCACACCGTCACCCTCGCGCTGCTGGCGGCCGGCGGCACCTCCTCCCGCGCGGTCCGCGACACCGCCGTCGACACGGTCCGCACGGCCGGCTTCGCGGACTGCACCGAGGACGAGCTGCTGACCCTGCTCGCCGCCCTCGCCGCCGACACCGGCCGGCTGACCGGCACCTACGACGCGGTCACCGGCGGTCACTGCGGCCACCAGGGCCTGGACCCGTGCGGCACCGCGCTGGCCATAGAGCTCCACGAGGCGCTGGAGCCGCTCGCCCCGCACCTCGCCCCGGCGGGCCGGGAATCGCTCCTCCTCCAAGGCGCCCGGATCGCCCTCGCCGACGGCTCCTACACCCCCGCGGAACGCGAGGTGCTGAGCACCGTCGGCAGCGCCCTGATGCTGCGCCCCGCCGAGATCAACCGGCTGCTGGCCGCGGCGCGTACGCCGTCCTGAGGGCGGCAGCCGAAGACCCCGCCACCCGGGCGGGGTGACGGGGCCGGATGCCGGCGCGGGCGGGCCGCCCAAAGGCCGTCTCAGGCCCGCTTCAGGCGCGTCTCAGGCCCGGCTCAGGACGGGCTTCACGCCGGAGTCAGGCGGACCGGCAGGGTGCGCAGACCGCCCGAGATGAAGCCGCTGGTGGGCTCCAACTGCTCGGCCGGGGTGGCCAGTTGGAGGTCCGGGAAGCGGGCGAAGAGAGCCGGGAGGGCGATCCGGGCCTCCATACGGGCCAGCGGGGCGCCGAGGCAGTGGTGCACGCCGTGGCCGAACGCCAGGTGCTCCTGGTGGGAGCGCCGGATGTCGAAGTCGGCGGCGGTGTCGCCGTGGAACGCGGCATCCCGGCCGGCCGCCGCGTACGCCGGGAGGATCGCCTCGCCCTTGCGGATCGTCGGGCCGTCCGGGATCTCGATGTCCGCCACGGCGAAGCGGAGCGGGAGCGCGGCGATGCTGGGGGCCCAGCGGAGGGTCTCCTCGATGACGTCGTTCCAGGAGACCTGGCCCGACAGCACCAGCTTGAGCTGCTCGGGGTGGGTCAGCAGGGCGTGCACCGCGTTGCCGAGGAGATCGACGGTGGTCTCGTGACCGGCCCCGATGACCAGCAGCAGGGTGTCCAGCAGCTCCTGCTCGGTCATCTTCTGGCCCTCGTCGTCGCGCGCGGAGACCAGCAGGCTGGTGAGGTCGTCCGCCGGGTGCTCGCGCTTGGCGGCGACCAGTTCGGACAGCAGCGCATGGACGGCCGCGCCGGTGGCGCCGGCCTGCTCCGGGGTGGCCGTGGTGTCCATGATGGCCGTGACGAGGCGGGCGAGTTCGCCGCGCTTCTCCCCCTCGGGGAAGCCGAACAGCTCACAGATGACCTGCATGGGCAGCGGGTGGTTGAACCGCGCCCGCAGGTCCAGGGGCTCGCCCGCCGGGTGCGCGGCGAGGCCGTCCAGCAGCGCCGTGGTGATGCTCTCCACCCGAGGGCGCATGGCGTCGGTACGGCGGGCCGTGAACGCCGGGGCGATCAGCTTGCGCAGCCGCCGGTGATCGGCGCCGTACGCGGTGAACATGTTGGTGACGCCGATCCAGTACTGGAGCCAGCTGCTGCGGATCTCCTCGCGCTGCCACTCCGGCCAGTGGTCCCGGGGGTTCTTCGAGACCCGGTCGTCGGTCAGCAGCTGCTTGAGGAGGGAGTGGCTGGTGACCGTCCATGCCTCGATACCGCCGGGCAGCTCGGTCCGGGCCACCGGGCCTAGTGCGCGGAGGCGGGCTGCCTCCCCGTGGATGTCGCTTCCGACCGGGTCGATGACGAAGGGCCGCTGTCCCTGTTGTGCCATGGAGTAGCTCCTGCCTGGTCGGGGGTGATGGGGGTGAAGCGGGCCGGGAGCGCGACGAGAGCCCGGTGGAACGCGCCGTTGCGCCACTGCAACGTGCCGGGGTCCACGGCGAGTTCGATGTCGGAGAGCCAGGCCGTGAGCCGCTCGATCGCCGTGGTGGCGATCAGCAGCGCATGCCGCTTCACGGGACAGGCGTGCGGCCCGGCCGCCCAGGCGAGGTGCGAGCCGCCGCCCGACCCGGGCGTCCCCAGCGACGTGGTGTCGAACTGGCTGTTGGAGGCCGCGTACGACACCATCACCAACTGCCCCTTGCGCACCCAGGTCCCGTGGAAGAAGACGTCCCGGACCGGGAAGTGGGCGGAGTAGTTCGTCAGCGGCGGGTCGTTCCACAGCACCTCGTTGATGGCGTCGTGCGCGGTCAGCGCGCCACCGGACAGGGTGTTGTAGTAGCGGTCGTCGGACAGCATCCGCGACAGCGCGTTGCCGATGAGGTTGGCGAGCGGTTCGTTGCCCGCGCCCATCGTGAGGAGGATGTTGTGGATCAGCTCCTCGTCGCTCAGCCCATTGGGGTGGTCCATGAACCAGGACGTCAGGTCCAGCCCGCGTTCGGCCTTCTTCGCGCCCACCAGCTCCATGATGTAGTTGGTGAACGCCTCGTTGGCGGCCGCGGCCTCCTCCGGGGAGGTGCCGTCCAGCATCCCCGCGATGGCCTCGATGAGCCGGTCGCTGTAGGAGTCGGGCATCCCGAAGAGGTTGTTGAACATCAGCAGCGGGATCAGCCGCGCGTAGTCGCCGATCAGATCGACCTCGCCGCGCGCCCCGAAGCGCTGGATCAGGCTGTCCGCGGCGTGGTGGACGCGGGCCCGCAGCTCATGCGGCTCGACGAGCTTGAAGCTGTCGACGATGACGTCCCGGTAGCGGACGTGCGCCGGCCCGTCGGCGTAGAAGACGTTGGGACGCCACATCAGCATCGGCATCACCGGCGAGTCCGCCGGGACGGTGGTCATCCACTCACGCGAGTCCTTGGACCAGGTGGCGTCGTCGTGCAGCAGGTCGAGGGCCGCCCGGTAGTCGGTGACCAGCATCGCGGTCACCTCCGGCGCGATCTCGACCGGCGCCAGCGCGCCGTACTGGCGCAGCTGCGCGTAGATGCGGTGCGGGTCGGCGGCGAAGTCCGGCCCGTAGAGCTTCACCGGCGTCTGGGCGTCGGGCTGTGCCGGTGCCTGCTGGTACGGGGCGGCGTGCGCCGGGCAGCCCGGTGGCGGTGCGGCTCCCGGCTGGTGCGGGGAAGTCACGGGTTCGGGTTCTCCTCGGGGGTGTGGGCCAGGACGTGCCCGACGAGCGCGATCAGCGCGTCGACGGACTGCTCCCGGTCGCGGGCGTCGCACAGCACCAGCGGCGTCTCGGGGTGCAGATCGAGCGCCTCGCGGAGCTTTTCGGCGTCGTACTGGGGCGCGTCGGGGAAGGTGTTGACCGCGACCGCGTAGCGCAGTCCGGCCTCCTCGACGATGTCCATCACCTCGAAGGAGTCCGCCAGCCGGCGGGTGTCCGCGAGGACCAGGGCGCCCAGTGCGCCGCGGGCGATGTCCTGCCACAGGGGACGGAAGCGCTTCTGGCCGGGCGTGCCGAACAGGTACAGCGCCAGGTCCCCGGGCAGGGTCAGCCGCCCGAAGTCGATGGCGACGGTGGTGGTGGTCTTCTCCCGGACTCCGGCGAGATCGTCGACGGCGGCACCGGTCTGGGTCATGACCTCTTCGGTGTGCAGCGGCGGGGTTTCCGACAGCGCACGGATGAGGGTGGTCTTGCCGACCCCGAACGGTCCCGCGATCAGCAGTTTGACCAGTGTCTGGTTCTCGCCGGAGAGGTACATGTTGCCGGTGCTCGCGCCGGTGCCGGGGCTAGGACTTGAGAGAGCGGAGTCCATCGAGAACCCTCTCCAGGATGTGTCGGTCGAATTGCTCGGCTTCGGGGATGGGGGCACGGGCGTGCAGCCGCCCGACGTCGACGAGGTCGGCCACCAGCACCTTCACCACGCTCACGGGCAGGTGAAGGTGGGCGGCGACCTCGGCCAGAGACAGCGCCCCGGGCTGAAGCAGCTCCAGGATGCGGTGCTCCTCCGGGCGTACCTCGCTGGTGATCGGCATCCCCACGCTGTGCAGCAGGGTGAGCCGGTCCAAGGTGTTGCGGCTGGGCTGGGCGCGTCCGCCGGTCGCCAGATAGGCCGGTACGAGGCGCCTGCCGCTGCTCTGGCGGGGGGTCATACCGGGTTACCGAGGTCCCGCGCCCGGCTGTTCATGACCTTGTTGCCCAGGGTCGTCACCTGGACCTGCATATGGTGCGCGACCACACCCATGTTCACCTCCGGGCCGGCGAAGACGGCCAGGCAGGTGTTCTCGCCGGCCGGTATCGCGAAGACGAAGCCTTCATCGGACTCGATCACGGTCTGCCGCAGCCGGGTGTCGTCCTTCTCCGCGAACGCCGCGGTGACGGCCCGGCCCGCACCCTGGAGCGCGGACATCATCGCGGCGACACCCTCGGCGGAGTCCCGCTTCAGACCGGGTGAGGAGCCCTCGATGAATCCGTCGCCGGAGATGACGGCTGCGTGAATAACATGCGGCAGCTCCAAAAGGGGTGCCAGCACCCAGGACTTGTCCTCGGCAACACGGCGGCGGGTGGGGCTGTTCATGACTAAGCGTTCCCTTCGGGACTGCGAGGGGGTTCTGACTGGGCGGCTGCCCGGCCGGATTCGGTACCGCGCTGGAGCGCTGCCCAGCGGGTTCCGGTCTCTTCCGGGGAGCGCGCCGGAGCCGACTCGGTGCGCGCGGCACTCTCGTCGGGTTCGGACATGGGCTTACGGCGCCGCCGGCGCGGGAGTTCCCCTTCGGCCGGCTGGGCGGGGGCCTCGTAGGAGGCGGCGGGCTGCCCGGTGGGGGCGGGCTGGGCGGCGGGCGCGGCGGCCGGAGGCGGCGTCGCGGAACCGGTGGGCAGCACGGAGGCGGAACGATCCGGCACCGCGGAACGGTGCGGCAGAGGAGCCATCACGGACATCGGCTGGGCGCTCTCGTCGAGGACGGTGAGGAGGGGGTCACCCGGGATGTACACGACCGCCCGCACGCCGCCGTACGGGGACGGCTCGACATGCACCCCGTAGCCGTACTGGCGCACCAGCTGACCGGCCGCCGCGAACCCGGACCGCGGCGGGTCACCGAGCTGGGTCAGCAGCAGGTCCTCGTCACCGGACAGCAGCTCCATCGCCGCCTTGATCTCGTCGTCGTGCATCCCGACGCCGTAGTCGTCGACGATGACCGAGGCGCCGCGATTGCCCTGCTGGAGGGTGATGGTGACGGGCAGTTCACGGTGTGAGTGGTGCAGCGCGTTGGCCAGCAGCTCGGTCACGGTGATCGCGATCGGCTCCACCGCCCGCGCGACCACGGCGATCGGGTCACGCAGCTGGTTGCTGATGTTCACCCGCTCATAGCCGCGCAGCCGGGAGGTGGCGCCGACGACCAGCTCGGCGAGGTAGGAGTCCTCGCGGGTCAGCCCCGGCCAGGCGCCGCACACGACACCGGTGGCCTGAATGCGCCGCAGCGCCTGCTCGTTGAGGAAGTCGGCGTTCAGCAGGTCCTGGGCGATGTTCGGGTCGTCGTAGCGGTGCTGCATCTCCTGGAGCGCCGTCTGGAGCTGGTAGAGCAGCGCCTGGATGGTGGTGGTCGCCCCGCGCAGGGTGGACTGGGCGGCGGCGTCGACCCGCGCCCGCTCCTTGGTGATCGCGTCGCTGACCTGCTCCAGTACGGCGTTCAGCGCCTGGTCGGTCTCCGACCCGGTGAACCGCGCGTCCAGCAGCCCCGGGACGGGCACATGGGGATGCGCCAGTGCCAGCGTCAGATCCGGGAGCCGGGTACCGGCCAGATGCCGGATCTCGGCCTCGGTGGCGCGCAGCCGGGCCGTCAGCTCCGTATTGCTGTGGAGCGTGGCGCTGTTCTGTTCCTCAGCGGCGGACAGGCGCTTTCTCAGATCGGCGCGCTGCCTGCCCGCACGGATCGAGAGCGCCGCCAGGACCACGGCGGCGGCCGTACCTGCGCTGAGGCACCACAACAGCGCCTCCGGTATGGATGTCATCGAGATCCTCAATTGGGTACTGACGGGATCGGCCGGCCTTCACGGCAGTGTGTTGCCGAACTTCACGGGATGCTACCGGGCAGTTGACGAGCCGTGAGGGCCACTTCCACGGGGCGACTGAGAAGTACGGAAGGTCGCCTTCCGCCCACGATGACCCGGACCATAACGTGATGTGGCCCCGTCATCCAGCGGGACGGCGGGGCCTTTGTGAGCCTGTTGTGTACGCCTGGTGAAAGGCCGTCAGGCGCCGGTGAAATGCGAATTTTCGACGGCACCGGGGATCCTGCCCCGGGCCGGTGCCGCCCGTCGGTCCTTGAGTTCCGGAGCCCGGAATTCGCACCCCGGTGGTGGGTGCGATGGCCGCTGCCCCCCCCCGCCCTTCCCTGCCGGCCGGTTGTCGCGCTCATCTCATGACGCAGCCCGAATGCGCAGCGTCACGCCATGGGTGCGAACAGTGGCCATCGAGGGCGGGCGCGTACGCAGCGGGCCGGGCGACCGCGGCCCCGCCGCCATGCGCGAGAATGGCGCCATGAGTCTGTTCCGCGACGACGGCATCGTGCTGCGCACCCAGAAGCTGGGTGAGGCGGACCGGATCATCACGCTGCTCACCCGGGGGCACGGCCGGGTGCGGGCGGTGGCCCGTGGGGTGCGGCGGACGAAGTCGAAGTTCGGGGCGCGGCTGGAGCCGTTCTCGCATGTCGATGTGCAGTTCTACGCCCGCGGCAGCGAGCTGATCGGGCGCGGGCTGCCGCTGTGTACGCAGAGCGAGACGATCGCGGCGTACGGCGGCGGCATCGTCACCGACTACGCCCGCTACACGGCCGGGACGGCCATGCTGGAGACCGCCGAGCGGTTCACCGATCACGAGGGCGAGCCCGCCGTACAGCAGTATCTGCTGCTGGTCGGCGGGCTGCGGACGCTGGCCCGCGGGGAGCACGAGCCGCATCTGGTGCTGGACGCGTTCCTGCTGCGCTCGCTCGCCGTCAACGGCTACGCGCCGAGTTTCGACAGCTGTGCGCGATGTGGGCTGCCCGGCCCCAACCGGTTCTTTTCGGTCGCGTCGGGCGGGGTGACCTGTGGTGACTGCCGGGTGCCGGGGAGCGTCGTACCCTCCTCTGAGGCCATCGGGCTCCTGAGTGCGCTGCTGACCGGCGACTGGGAGACCGCGGACGCCTGTGAGGCCCGTCATGCCCGGGAGGGCAGCGGTCTCGTCACGGCGTATCTGCACTGGCATCTGGAGCGGGGCCTGCGCTCTCTCCGGTACGTAGAGAAATAGCGAACACGACCCTCAAGGCGAAGACGCCTCTCAAGACCTCTAGGAGAAGTGGGCCGCATGGCACGACGCGGGATTCTGGGCCGTAATCGACGTGCGTACGAGACGCCCGAGCCGCACCCTTCCGGTGCCCGGCCGCCGAAGATCCCCGGTGAGCTCGTCCCGAACCATGTGGCGGTCGTCATGGACGGCAACGGCCGGTGGGCCAAGGAGCGCGGGCTGCCGCGCACCGAGGGCCACAAGGTCGGCGAGGGCGTCGTCCTGGACGTCCTCAAGGGCTGCATCGAAATGGGTGTGAAGAACCTTTCGCTGTACGCCTTCTCGACGGAGAACTGGAAGCGGTCACCCGACGAGGTCCGCTTCCTGATGAACTTCAACCGCGATGTGATCCGCCGCCGCCGTGACGAGATGGACGCCCTGGGTATCCGTATCCGCTGGGTCGGGCGGATGCCGAAGCTGTGGAAGTCGGTCGTGCAGGAGCTCCAGATCGCCCAGGAGCAGACCAAGAACAATGACGCGATGACGCTGTATTTCTGCGTGAATTACGGCGGCCGGGCCGAGATCGCGGACGCCGCGGCGGCCATCGCGGCGGATGTGCGGGCCGGGAAGCTGGACCCGTCGAAGGTCAATGAGAAGACCGTCGCCAAGTACATGTACTACCCGGACATGCCGGATGTGGACCTCTTCGTGCGGCCGTCGGGCGAGCAGCGGACCTCGAACTACCTGATCTGGCAGAGCGCGTACGCCGAGATGGTCTTCCAGGACATTCTGTGGCCGGACTTCGACCGTCGGAACCTGTGGGAGGCGTGCCTGGAGTACGCCAAGCGGGACCGCAGGTTCGGTGGCGCGCAGCTGGCGGACGGCGAGTCCGCGACGTAGCGGCCGCGGGCAGACGCGCGAAGGGCCGCCTCCGGTCATCGGAGGCGGCCCTTCGGCGTTTGCGTCGCGGTGCTGCCGCTACTGCTTCTCGGTGGCCCGCTCGGCGCACTCGCCGCAGGTCCCGAAGATCTCGATGGTGTGCGCGACGTCCTGGAAGCCGTGCTCCCGGGCGATCTGGTCGGCCCACTTCTCCACCGCGGGGCCCTCGACCTCGACGGCCTTGCCGCAGGCCCGGCACACCAGGTGGTGGTGGTGATCGTCGGTGCTGCACCGGCGGTAGACCGCCTCGCCGTCGCTGGTGCGCAGCACATCGACCTCACCGGCGTCGGCGAGGGACTGAAGCGTCCGGTAGACGGTGGTCAGCCCGACGGAGTCGCCCTTGTGCTTGAGCATGTCGTGCAGCTCCTGCGCACTGCGGAACTCGTCGACCTCGTCGAGTGCGGCCGACACCGCGGTCCGCTGCCGCGTCGACCGGCCGCGTACCGGAGATCCCGCGCTCGTCGCCACCGTTGCCTCCCTAGGACGTTTACGACGTCAGGACTTCCCCCTGCACGTGCGTCCCGCCATTGTGCCAGGTGATGACCGGCCCGCCGGGGAGACGCTTACCGATACACGCATCTGTCGCCGGCGCTGGTCGCCGGCTTCCTGCCGCCCGTGCTCACCCGGCCACGCTGACATCGTCCGTCGCCGAGCGGTCGCCGGGTACCTCCAGAGTGCACCCCTTCGAGGCTTCCGCGGCAGCCCTTGCACGCTTTTTCGCGAGCGGGGCGGCGAGCCCGGTGAAGATCACGAACAGGCCGATGGCGAACAGCACGATCGTGGCGCCGGACGGGACGTCGACGTAGTACGAGGTGGTGGTGCCCGTCAGGGTGACCGCGACCCCGATCGCCACGGCCACCGAGAAGGTGACCGCGAAGCTGCGGCTGATCTGCTGGGCGGCCGCGACCGGGATCACCATCAGGGCGCTGACCAGCAGCAGACCGACGACGCGCATGGCGACGGTGACGGTGACCGCGGCGGTGACGGCGACCAGCAGGTTCAGCAGCCGCACCGGCAGGCCGGTCACCCGGGCGAACTCCTCGTCCTGGCACACCGCGAACAGCTGGCGGCGCAGCCCGATCGTGATCGCCAGCACCAGGGCGGCGAGCACGTAGATCGTCGTCATGTCCTGCGGGGAGACGGTGGTGATCGAGCCGAAGAGGTAGGTGCCGAGGTTGGCGTTGGAGCCCGCGTCGGAGAGGTTCATCAGCATCACGCCGCCCGCCATACCGCCGTAGAACAGCATGGCCAGCGCGAGATCGCCGCGGGTCTTGCCGTACCAGCGGATCAGCTCCATGACGACCGAGCCGGCGATGGCGACGGCGGTGGCGACCCAGATGGGGCTGGTGTTCAGCAGGAAGCCGAGGCCGACGCCGGTCAGCGCGACATGGCCGATGCCGTCGCCCATCAGGGCCTGGCGGCGCTGGACGAGGTAGATGCCGATGGCGGGGGCGGTGACGCCGACGATCAGGGCGGCGATCAGGGCCCGCTGCATGAAGGCGTAGTTCAGGATTTCCATGTCGGTCCACCTCGCGAAAGGGAGCCGGTGCTCGGGTGTCGGCTGGGGGTGCGGGGGTCGTCCCCCGAAGATCGCGGCATCAGCTCAGCAGCCCCGTCCGGATCGGTTCCGCGGCCTGGTCGGCGTGCGGGTGGACATGGTCGTGGCCGGGCAGCGCGTGCTGGCCGACGGCCTCGGGCGGCGGCCCGTCGTGGACGACACAGCCGTCCCGCAGCACCACCGCGCGGTCGATCAGCGGTTCCAGCGGGCCCAGCTCGTGCAGCACGAGCAGGACCGTGGCGCCGCGGCCGACCTGTTCGCGCAGCGCGGCGGCGAGCACCTCCTGGCTGGCCAGGTCGACGCCGGCCATCGGCTCGTCCATGATCAGCAGTTCCGGTTCCCCGGCCAGCGCACGGGCGATCAGCACCCGCTGGTGCTGGCCGCCGGAGAGCGCGTTGACGGAGTCCTTGGCGCGGTCCGCCATGCCGACCAGCTCCAGCGCCCGGTGCACCGCGGCCCGGTCGGCCTTGCGCAGGATGCCCAGCTTCGTACGGGCCAGCCGGCCGGCCGTGACGACCTCGCGGACGGTGGCGGGGACGCCGCCGGCCGCGGTGGTGCGCTGCGGGACATAGCCGATCCGGGCCCACTGCCGGAACCGCCGGAAGTCCGTGCCGAAGAGGGCCAGCTCACCGCCGGTGAGCGGGACCTGGCCGATCACGGAGCGCACGGCGGTGGACTTGCCGGAGCCGTTGGCGCCGAGCAGCGCGACGACCTCGCCGGAGTGCACGGTGAGGTCGACACCGCGCAGCACGGGGCGGGCGCCCAGCGAGGCGGTCGCCCCGCGCAGGTCGATCACCGGCTGGGTGGGCGGCTGGTTCATGGGGGCCTCCGTCACGTGCGGTGCGGTGTCCGTCACTTGCTGCCGAGCGCCTTCTGAAGCGCGGCGAGGTTCGCGCGCTGCACACCGAAGTAGTCCTTGCCGCGGGACTTGGCGTTGATCCCCTCCAGCGGGTCCAGGACATCGGTCTTCAGGTGGAGGTCGCCGGCCAGGGCCTTGGCGGTGGCGGGGTTGGCGATGGTCTCGAAGAAGACCGTGGAGACGTGGTGCTCCTTGGCGAGGGTGTGCAGGTCCTTGATGCGCTTGGCGCTGGGCTCGGACTCGGGGTCGAGTCCGCTGATGGCCTCCTCGGTGAGGCCGTAGCGCTCGGCGAGGTAGCCGAAGGCGGCGTGGGTGGTGAGGAAGGTGTCGGACGACCGCTTCTTCAGGCCGTTCTTGAACTCGGTGTTCAGCCCGTCCAGCTTCTTCACCAGGGCGTCGGTGTTCTTCTGGTAGTCGGCCTGGTGCTTCGGGTCGGCCTTGGCGAGGGTCTTGTTGACGCCCTTGGCGACCTCGGCGTACTTCACCGGGTCGAGCCAGAGGTGCGGGTCCTTGCCGCCCTCGGACTCCGAGTGCGAGTGGTTGTCGCCGGTGGTGTGGTGGTGGCCGTCGACCTCGGTGCCGTGCTCTTCGAGGGAGGTGAGGGCCGCCGCGTCGGCGACGTGCTCGGCGCCGGACTGCTCGACGGCGGCGTCCACGGCGGGCTGGAGGCCCTTGAGGTAGACGATCGCGCCGGACTCGCCGAGCTGGGCGGTCTGCTTCGGGGAGAGCTCCAGGTCGTGCGGCTCGACCCCCGGCTTGGTGAGGTCGGTCACCTCGATGTGCTTCCCGCCGATCTGCCGGGCGAGGAATTCCATGGGATAGAAGGACGCTGTCACCCTCAGCTTGCCGTCCTCGGTCCGGGCGCCGCCCGAGGGGGAGCAGGCGGAGAGGGCCAGCAGGCCGAGCACCGAGACTCCGGCGAGGGTCGCGGTGGATATGGGACGGCGTATGTTCATGACACTCATTTTCAACAATATTGGAAACGATTGTCAACAGCGGATGGGGTGGTGTGAGCGGGGCGACAACGGGCCGGAACCGATTTGATCCGGGGGGTACGGCCGCCGGTACCCTGAACTATTCGCCCGCCCGTCTTTTGACCAGCACCCCTCATTGAGACGCTAGGGCGCCGCCCATCCATCGTTCGTCGTCGTAATGAAGAGAGCACCGTGGCCGCCGACAAGATCGATACCATCGTCAGCCTGAGCAAGCGCCGTGGCTTCGTCTATCCGTGCAGTGAGATCTACGGCGGCTCCCGCGCTGCCTGGGACTACGGTCCCCTGGGCGTCGAGCTCAAGGAGAACATCAAGCGCCAGTGGTGGCGCGCCATGGTCACCTCGCGCGAAGACGTCGTCGGCATCGACTCGTCGGTGATCCTGGCCCCCGAGGTCTGGCAGGCGTCCGGCCACGTCGCCACCTTCACCGACCCGCTCACCGAGTGCACCTCCTGCCACAAGCGCTTCCGCGCGGACCACCTGGAGGAGGCGTACGAGGCGAAGCACGGACGGCTCCCCGAGAACGGCCTCGCCGACGTCAACTGCCCCCACTGCGGCAACAAGGGCGGCTTCACCGAGCCCAAGCAGTTCTCCGGCCTGCTCTCCACCCACCTCGGCCCGTCCCAGGACACCGCCTCGGTCGCCTACCTGCGTCCCGAGACCGCCCAGGGCATCTTCACCAACTTCGCCCAGGTGCAGCAGACTTCCCGCAAGAAGCCGCCGTTCGGCATCGCGCAGATGGGCAAGTCCTTCCGCAACGAGATCACGCCCGGCAACTTCATCTTCCGGACCCGCGAGTTCGAGCAGATGGAGATGGAGTTCTTCGTCAAGCCGGGCGAGGACGAGAAGTGGCAGGAGTACTGGATGGCCGAGCGGTGGAACTGGTACCGCGACCTCGGCATCCGCGAGGAGAACATCCGCTGGTACGAGCACCCGGCCGAGAAGCTCTCGCACTACTCCAAGCGCACCGCCGACATCGAGTACCGCTTCAACTTCGGCGGCACCGAGTTCTCCGAGCTGGAGGGCGTGGCCAACCGCACCGACTACGACCTGTCGGCGCACGCCAAGGCGTCCGGCCAGGACCTCTCGTACTTCGACCAGGAGGCCGGCGAGCGCTGGACCCCCTACGTCATCGAGCCGGCGGCCGGTGTGAACCGCGCGATGCTCGCCTTCATGCTCGACGCGTACATCGAGGACGAGGCGCCCAACGCCAAGGGCAAGATGGAGAAGCGCACCGTCATGCGCCTCGACCCGCGCCTGGCGCCGGTCAAGGTCGCGGTGCTGCCGCTGTCCCGCAACCCGCAGCTGTCGCCCAAGGCGAAGGGGCTGGCCACGGACCTGCGCAAGAACTGGAACATCGAGTTCGACGACGCGGGCGCGATCGGCCGCCGCTACCGCCGCCAGGACGAGATCGGCACGCCGTTCTGCGTCACCGTCGACTTCGACACCCTCGACGACAACGCGGTGACCGTGCGCGAGCGCGACACCATGAAGCAGGAGCGGGTCAGCCTGGACCAGATCCAGTCGTACCTGGGGGCGCGCCTCCTCGGCTGCTGATCCCTCACGGGGCGGGGCCGCTTTCCCACGGGGCTGCGCCCCTGCGGTGACCTCAAACGCCGGTCGGGCTCGGGTATTCCGGGGCCGGCCGGCGTTTTTGCGTGTGCGCGTTGCGGTGGTTCGCGTTGCGGGGGTTCGCGGGGCGGTGCCCCTGCGGGTGACCTCAAGCGCCGGTCGGGCTGGGTGTTCTGGGGCCGGCCGGCGTTGCGTGTTTGCGTTGCGGGGTGGTGCCCCTGCGGGTGACCTCAAGCGCCGGTCGGGCTCGGGTATTCCGGGGCCGGCCGGCGTTTTTGCGTGTGCGCGTTGCGGGGGTTCGCGGGGCGGTGGTTCGCGGGGCGGGGCCCCTGCGTGTGACCTCAAGTGCCGGTCGGGCTGGGTGTTCTGGGGCCGGCCGGCGTTGCGTGTTTGCGTTGCGGGGTGGTGCCCCTGCGGGTGACCTCAAGCGCCGGTCGGGCTGGGAATTCCGGGCCTGGTCGGCGCTTTTGTGTGCTCGTAGCGTGAGGTGGCCGCGTGGGCTGGGCGTCGTTGCGGGGCAGCGGGGCAGCGGGGCAGCGGGAATACGCCGTTATGCCCGCCGCGTTGTGGCCCGCAGGGGGCGCATGGGGCCCCTACGGGTTTTGTTCGGTCGGCCCCTAGGCGTATGGAGCGTCGGCGTTTTCAACGCGACTGCGGAGCGGCGGCCGGGTGTGCCGCGCGGGCGGCCAGTGTCGCGCACAGCGTTGCCAGGGGGAGTTCCGCTCCGATGGCCATGGCGAGGGCGGTGGTCAGTTCCGTGCCGGGGGCGGCGGTGGCCAGGTCGAGGCAGGCGTCGGTGAGGAGCAGGAGGGCCGCGGCGGCTGCGGGGGTGCGGTGGCGGGGGCCGCCGCGCAGGAGGCGGGTGCCGGTGAGGAGGAGGGCGGCGGCCTCCAGGGTGTCGAGCGTGACCCAGGCTGCGGCCTCGGCGGGCGGGAGGGTGCCGGCGAGGTAGCCGAGCCAGGGGAGGAGGACGAGGCCGGCGCCGGTCAGGATCCTGCCCAGCCGGCGACGTCCGGTGTCGGTGAGGATCCTGGAATGCCGCCGACGTCCGGTGGCGGTCAGGAGCCTGGACTGCCGGCGGCCTCCGGTGGCGGTCAGGGTTCCGGACTGTCGGCGACGTCCGGTGACGATTCGCGCCGGACCGGTGGAGATGCCGCGACGGGAGCAACTGGCGTGCGTGGCAGGCGAGTTGTAGGCGAGCAGGGTCATGGAAGGGTCGCTTTCGGAGTCGTGAACCCGGCCGTCGGGCTCGTGATCAACACTCCGGTTTCGGGCGCCTTCCGTCAGTAACGTCGCTGTCCGACTTGGGGTGGCACCAGCTACACCCCCGGTACGGACATTGCCGTCATGGCCGCCCCATCACCGGCCCCATACGGTGTGATCATGACCATCCCGCCCCGGCAGCGCCGGGCTCTCGTCCGTATGCGGCGCGACCTCGCTTTCGCCGCCGCCGGGGTGCCGCTGCATCTCGTCCCGGTGCTGCTGTCCTGGTGGGCGCTGTCCCTGCTGGCCGACACGGTGACCGGGGCCTCCCCCGACGCCCCCGTATTGCTGACGGCCCCGCTGACCCTGCTGGTCATCGCCGGGTACGGCTTCACGGAGGCGCAGCGATGGCGGTTCCGGGCGCTGTGCGGGGTGGAGCTGCCCCGGCTGCGGTTCGCGCAGGGGAAGCGGCAGTTGGGCTACCACTGGCTGGTGGGTCCGCTGCTCGGCGTGCTGGAAGTCCTGCTGCTGGGGCTGGTGTTGACGGCGCTGGCCGCGGCACTGGTTCTGGTGTGGGTGTGGCTCGCGCCGGCGCAATGGCGCATCGAGCACCGCGGCTACACCACCACGGCCACCTATCTCACCGTGCTGGGGCTGCTGGCGCTCGCCGCGGTGCCCGCGCTGGCCGCGGGGCTGGTGCGGCTGGAGATCCTGGTCGGGCGGGCGGTGCTGGGGGTGAGCCGGTCCGACGAACTGGCGCGGCGGGTCGAGGACCTGACCGAGAGCCGGGCCGGTGCGGTGGACGCCGCCGACGCCGAACGGCGGCGCATCGAGCGGGATCTGCACGACGGCGCACAGCAGCGGCTGGTGTCCCTCGCGCTGAACCTCGGGCTCGCCAAGGCCACCCTCACGGATCTGCCGGCGGAGGCGCAGCAGGTCATCGATGCCGCGCACCGCGAGGCGAAGGACGCGATCGAGGAGCTCAACAATCTGGTGCGCGGCCTCCATCCGGCCGTTCTGGACGAACTGGGGCTGGATGCCGCGCTGTCGGGGCTCGCGGCCCGCGCGCCGCTCCCCGTACGGCTGCGGGTGGATCTGCCGGCTGAGCTGCCGCAGCGGACCGCGCCGGCCGTCGAAGCCGTCGCCTACTTCGTCGTCTCCGAGGCGCTGACGAATGTCGCCAAGCACGCGCGGGAGGCGACCCGGGCGGACGTGACGGTCACCCGGCTCGGCGGGATACTGCGGGTGGTGATCGCCGACGACGGTATGGGCGGCGCCGATCCGTCCAGGGGAAGCGGTCTGAAGGGGCTCGCCCAGCGCGTGCGCTCCGTGGACGGAACCTTCCGGATGAGCAGCCCCGTAGGGGGCCCGACCATGATGAGCGTGGAGCTGCCGTGCCCGATGTGAGGCGTGCCGTGATCGCCGAGGACTCCGTTCTGCTGCGGATCGGGCTGGTCAAGGTGGTGGAGATGGCCGGGTTCGAGGTGGCGGCCGAGGTGGGGGACGGGCAGGGGCTGCTGACGGCGGTCGAGGAGCACCGGCCGGATCTGGCGGTGGTGGATGTGCGGATGCCGCCCGGTTTCACGGACGAGGGTGTGCGCGCGGCGCTGACAACCCGTCAGAAGTGGCCACACACAGCGGTGTTGATGCTTTCCCAGTACGTCGAGGAGCGGTACGCGGCCGAACTGCTGGCGACGAACACCAGCGGGGTGGGCTATCTGCTCAAACAGCGGGTCGCGGATGTCGAGGAGTTCATCGAGGCGCTGCGGAGGGTGGCGGGCGGCGGCACCGCGCTGGACCCGCAGGTCGTCGCGCAGCTGCTGGTGCGCCGGGCGAGCGATCCGCTGGAGCGGCTGACGGCCCGCGAGCGGGACGTGCTCGCGCTGATGGCCGAGGGCCGCTCCAACGCGGGTATCGCCGCACAACTGGTGGTGAGCGAGAGCGCGGTCGCCAAGCACATCAACAACATTCTGGCCAAGCTGGATCTGCCCAAGGCCGATGCCGATCACCGACGGGTGCTGGCGGTGCTGCGTTTCCTGGGGATGGGGGGCTAAGGGCTGTTCCGCCAGGGATGACGGGAGAGCCCTTAGGGGGTGTGTGACGCCCCGGAGCCGCGCTCCTCCGGGAGCGGCGCTGCTCCGTTCGACAGCCGTGCCCCACCGCCGGAGAATCGGAAGTAGGTAGGTGAGGAGGGGCCCATGAGTATCCGCATAGCCACTTTCAACTGCGAAAATCTCTTCCGGAGGCCCATCGTTTTCGGCGCCGGGAACGACCCTGTACGCGAAGCCGTGCTCGAGGACTTCAGAAAACTTGTCGAAATCCTCGATCACGGCACGTATACGGCCAACGACAAGAAGAAGATCATCGAGCTTCTCAAGAAGCACAGCGTCGATGTCTCCCAGGACATTTCCACTCAGACGATCCTGATGAACGAGCCGCGTGGACAGGCCCGGCTGCTCAAGGGTGAGGGCAGGAACATCGAGGTCAGGGCCGAGGTTACGGGACGGGACTCCTGGGTCGGCTGGGCCGAACTGGTCAAGGGCGACCTCAGCTGGGACGCCGTCACGAACACCGCCAAGGTGATCGCCGAGGTGAACGCCGACATATTGCTGACGGTCGAAGTCGAGGACCGGCTCACCCTGCACCGCTTCAACAAACAGGTGCTGGCGGGCCAGTTCGACGTGGAGCCGTATCCGTTCAACATGCTGATCGACGGCAACGATATTCGCGGTATCGACGTGGGGATCTTCAGCCGACACCCGATCACCTCCATACGCTCGCACATCTTCGACAAGAAGGATTCCCGGGAAATCTTCAGCCGGGACTGCCCGGAATTCGAGATCGACATCGATGGCGAGCCGCTCTGGCTCCTCGGGAACCACTTCAAGAGCAAGCTCGGTGGCGGGGGCGCCGACAAGCGCAAGCTCCAGGGCGAGCGCGTCGCCCAGCTCTACCGGGCCGCGCTCAAGCGCTCGGCCCATGTCGTGGTCGCCGGGGACCTCAACGACACCCCGGGCAGCCCGCCGCTCGCGTTCCTCGAGGCCACCAGCCTGAAGGACGCGATGACGCACCACAGTTACGAGGGGCCGCCCGGCACCCACGGGAAGTGCACGAGTCCCAGCGACAAGATCGACTACCTGATGTTCTCGCCGCAACTGTTCGCCAAGGTGGACAAGGTCGAGGTGGAGCGGCGTGGGATCTTCGAGTTCGGCACCCCGTTCGACACCGTGTCCGGGCCCGGCGACCAGGCTTCCGACCACGCTGCCATCGTCGCCGAACTCGACCTGTAGTCGCCGGACTCGACCTGTAGTGGCAGCCAGGTGGCACGGCGGGCCCCGGGCCCGGGCTCCGGGCGAGTTCGCCGTGCAGCGCCCGCCAGGCGGCGAGTTTCGACCGCCGGGCGGGCGATTCGCGGCCGCGCCGCCTCAGGCGCTTTCGGCGGAGCATGGCGGGTCAGGTGGTGGGCGTGCGCGGTGGGTTGACGTCGATCGCGACACAACCGGCCCTGGGCGGGCGCTCGTTACATAGACTTGATGATCACCCTGCCGGCTCACAGCTCAAAAGGAGATGACATGAGACAGCAGCCTCCGTTCGCTTCTCTGTCCGCCGCGCTTGCGGCGCTAGGGACGGTGCTGGGCGTCCTCGCGGTCCAGTTGCGCGCGAACGGTTACGAGCCGTACGTCGAATCCGTGGCCACTACCAGCGTCCTGATGTGGACCACTGCGTGCCTGACGGTCGTGACGTGGGTCCGCTACCGCCAGCAGAGCTCGGACTGAGTTCCACCGCTGCCGACGGGCGCCGGGGCAGCTGCCCCGGCGCCCGTCGCGTGCGATGATCGCCATCACCGGGGAACGTCCGGAGGAGGAACCGCCCATGGCATCGCCGACACCGGGACGGCCCGTCCGTGGCTCGACCACGGGGCGGCCGCTGATGGCCGCACTCGACCTCTTCGGCCGGCGGTGGACGCTGCGCGTCGTCTGGGAGCTGAAGGAAGGCTCCCTGGGCTTCCGCTCCCTTCAGCAACGGTGCGACAACATGTCCTCCAGCGTGCTGCGTCAACGCCTGCTCGAACTGGTCGACGCCTGCCTGGTGGAGCAGACGCCGGAGGGCCAGTACGCGCTCACCGCCCTCGGCAAGGACGCCCACCGGGCCCTTCGCCCCCTCGTCCGCTGGTCGGACGGGTGGGCCGCGGAGCTGGCCGAGCGCTCCCGGGCGGGCGGCGGGGAACAGACCTGATCGCAGCTCCTCCCGGTGGGACGGTTTCCGGGGATGTGCTCGGTAGGGTCGGCTCACGGATCGCATCGCGTAGCGCACACGGAGGAGCCATGAGGGCCTTGCAGACCGCCACGCTGCTGGTCGCGACGCTCGGCGCGGGCCTGATGGCCGGACTCTTCGCCGCTTTCGCCTACGCGGTGATGCCCGGTCTGGCCCGCTCCGCCGACCGCACCTTCGTCCAGGCCATGCAGCACATCAACCGGGCCATCCTCAACGGCTGGTTCCTGATCCCCTTTCTGCTGCCGATCCCCTTGCTGGTCCTGGCCACGGTTCTGGCCTGGAACGGCCACGGACGGGTGGCCCTGCCCTGGGTTCTCGCCGCGCTGGTGCTCTACCTGGCGGGTTTCTTCGTCACCAGCGGTGTCAACGTCCCGCTCAACAACGCCCTCGACAAGGCCGATACGGGAGACGACCACCGGACCGCGGCCGCCCGGTCCGCCTTCGAGGGCCGCTGGGTCACCTGGAACACCATCCGCGCCCTCCTGCACACCGCAGCCTTCGGCCTCCTCGCCTGGGCCCTCTTTCTGCACGGCACGGCGGGGGTGGTGTAGCGGGCAGGGAGCGGGGAGCGGGGCGGATGGCATCCGCCAGGGGGCCGTCCGGTCCTGGGCCGGTCTGGGCCTGCGCCGGTCCGGTCCTGCGCCGGTTCGGTCCCGTACCCGCCCGGTCCCGCACCCCGTCCGTCACGGCAGGGGTGCGCCTGGCCCGGAGGCCAGTCCGTGGCCAGTCCCTGCCCCTGCGGTGTGCTGCCCCGTCAGCGCAGGTGTTGTTCCTGCTCAGGCATCCGTGCGCAGGCCGCGCAGGACCAGGTCGCGGACGGC
The DNA here is from genome assembly GCF_042724075.1 of Streptomyces sp. NPDC127097. Lineage (NCBI taxonomy): Bacteria > Bacillati > Actinomycetota > Actinomycetes > Kitasatosporales > Streptomycetaceae > Streptomyces > Streptomyces sp. NPDC127097. The sequence continues at coordinate 96,619 of NZ_JBHXFI010000016.1, forward strand.
CTCGAAGTCGGTGGTGATCCCGGGACGGGACCACTCGGGGGCGTAACACGGGTCGTGGAAACGGCCGGTGGCGTCGAAGACGGCGCGGGCGGTGGTGGCGGGGGAGGGGGTGTGGAAGTCGCCCTGGCTGACACCGGCTTCGATGATGGAGGTCAGCTGGGATTCGAGGTCGGTGACATGGCGCTCGACCACGCCGCCGCTCTCCCCGATCAACGTCATGTATGTGGCGAACAGTTCGGGATCGTCGCCGGCCTTGTGCCGCTTGGCTTCGAAGAGGGCGGTCAGCCAGCGGTCCAGCCGCTCCGGAGCCGGCCCTTCCGCCGTGACGATGACCGACAGTTCCTGGCTCGTACGGTCCAGCCAGCGTGCCGTGACCGCCTCCCGCAGCGCCGCCTTCGTACGGAAGTGGCGGTAGACGCTGCCGTGGCTGACGCCCAGGGCCCGTGCCACATCGACGACCGTGGCCTTGGCCGGGCCGTACCGGCGCAGCACCTCCTCGGTGGCTTCGAGGATGCGCTCTGGGGTCAACGTTTCGGGGGGCATGCGGCGGGTCGGCCTTTCGGGAGGACGGACGGTCACGCGGCGGCGACGGGGCGGGACCGGGCGGCGACGGCGCGGCGTCGGGGAGGGATGGAGCGGGGACGGTGTTACGTACGGACGGTACCTGGCCGCGCCCCGTACCCGCTGCGGTGGCCGCATGGCCGGTAGCGCGTTTGCCCCGGTGGCCCGCATGCCCCGAGGGCTCGGTGGTCCGATGGCTCGGGGGCCGCCGGCTCGGTGGTCCGCCGGGGCCGGTGTGCGCCCGGTAGCCCCGTGATGGCTCCGCCCGATGGGAGCTCCGCTCGACGGGAGCGCCCGCCCCATGGGAGCTCCGCCGCCCGATGGGAGCGCCCGCCCGATGAAGGCGCCGCCCGATGGGAGCTCTGCCCGATGAGAGCGCCCGCTCGACGGGAGCGCCCGCCCGATGAGAGCGCCGTCCGACGGGTGCTCCGCCCAATGGGACCGCCGCTCGATGGTGGCGCCGGCCCGGCGGTGACCTCCCGCAGTAGTCCCCGTTCACAGTGCTCCGCCTCCCCCTTCTTCAGTCTTCGTCAGCCCTCGTCAGTCTTCGTCAGTGCTCGCTGTCCAGGTGGGCCATCTGCTCGCTGGGATAGCGGTCGCCGGCGGCGGCGCCGGCCGGGATGGCGTGCTCGATCGCGGTCAGATCGTCGGCGTCCAGGGTGATGTCCAGGGCGCCGAGGGCCTCGGTCAGCCGGTCGCGGCGGCGGGCGCCGACCAGCGGGACGATGTCCGCGCCGCGGGAGAGCACCCAGGCGATGGCGGTCTGGGCGACCGAGACGCCCTTCTGGTCGGCGATCTTGCGCAGCGCATCCACCAGGTCGAGATTGCGGTCGAGGTTCTCGCCCTGGAAGCGCGGGCTCATACCCCGGAAGTCATTCGCGGCGAGCTTGCGGTCGCGGGTGAAGTGGCCGCTGATCAGGCCACGGGACAGGACCCCGTAGGCGGTGATGCCGATGCCCAGCTCGCGGGCGGTCGGCAGGATCGCCTCCTCGATGCCCCGGGAGAGGAGGGAGTACTCGATCTGGAGGTCGGAGATCGGGGCCACGGCGGCGGCCCGGCGCAGGGTCTGCGCGCCCACCTCGGACAGGCCGATGTGGCGGACATGGCCGGCCTCGACCAGCTCGGCGATGGCGCCGACGGTCTCCTCGATCGGGACGTCCGGATCGACCCGGGCGATCCGGTAGATGTCGATGTGGTCGGTGCCCAGGCGCTGGAGGGAGTACGCGGCGAAGTTCTTCACCGCGTTCGGCCGGCCGTCGTAGCCGGTGAAGCCGCCCTCGACGGTGCGCAGGGCGCCGAACTTCACGCTGATCCGCGCCTTTTCGCGAGCCGCCGCGGGGGCGGTGCGCAGCGCTTCGTTGATCAGCAGTTCGTTGTGTCCCATGCCGTAGAAGTCGCCGGTGTCGAGCAGGGTGATGCCCGCGTCGAGGGCGGCGTGCACGGTGGCGAGGGATTCGCCGCGGTCGCTGTCGCCGTAGAGGGCGGACATGCCCATGCAGCCGAGGCCGAGGGCGGAGGTCTGCGGGCCGGTGGTGCCCAGGGTGCGGGTCTGCACTGTGTGCTCCTGAAGGTGATGAGGGGAGTGAGAGGGGATGGAGGGAGGAGGGGGACGGAGTACGGCTGCCGTGCACCCAGCATGGCATGACGACTGACAGATTTCAATATCTGTCAGTCGTCATGCCGCGCAGACCTAGCCCGGACCAGCTCAGCCCAGCTCAATGCACCTCAACGCACAGTGCGTGGCAGGCGCAGGGTGAGCAGCGTGGTGCCCGCGACGATCGCCAGTTGCGTCAGCAGCGCGGCGAGCAGGGCGTCGCGGATGCCGACGGACGGCAGCAGCGAGAGGAAGAGGGTGCCGAGGGTGGCCACACCCAGGGCGAGGCCGGACTGCTGGGTGGTGACCATGACGCCGCCGCCCACGCCCGCCTGCGACATCGGCAGTTCGCTCAGCACGATGCGCATCACCACCGGCATCAACATGCCCTGTCCGATGCCCAGTACGGCCATGCTCGGCGCGAGGCCGGCCACCGAGATCGCGGGCCAGCCCTGGTGCACGGTCAGCGCCAGCAGCGCCAGCCCGGTGCCCTGGATCAGCGAACCGGCGATCACCACCCGCCGCCCGAACCGCAGCACCAGCCGCGGACCGGCCAGCGAGGCGAGGAAGAAGGCGGCGCACAGCGGTGCCAGGGACAGTCCGGCCGCGAACGGGCCGAAGTGCAGGCCGTTTTGGAGGGCGACCGCCACCACGAACATGAAGCCGCCGAAGCCCAGCGTGAACGGAACGAGCATGAGGAGTCCGCTGTTCACGGAGGGGATGCGCAGCAGGGAGGGCGGGACGAGCGGCGTACGGCCGAGGCGCTCGGCCCGGCGCTCGAACAGCACGAATCCGGTCGCGGCAAAGGGGAAGACGGCCAGCAGGACCCAGGACCACAGGGGCCAGCCCGCCGCCCGGCCCTCGGTCAGCGGCAGCAGCAGGGTGATCAGGGTGGCGGCGAGCAGTGCGGTGCCGGGGCCGTCCACCCGGGCCGGGTGCGGGGAGCGGGTCTCGGGGACCGTACGGGCGGCCAGCAGCCAGGCCGCGGCGGCTATCGGGACGTTCACCAGGAAGACCGCGCGCCAGCCGGTGCCCACCAGGTCGACGGAGACCAGCAGTCCGCCGAGGACCTGGCCGACGGCGCTGGACACCCCGGCCGTCCCGCCGTACAGGCTGACGGCCTTGGCGCGCCGCTTGCCGGTGGTCGTGGCCTGGATGGTGGCCAGTACCTGCGGCAGCAGCAGGGCGGCCGCGGCGCCCTGGGCGACCCGGGCGGCCACCAGCGTCCAGGAGTCCGGTGCCAGACCGCAGGCCAGCGAGGTCACGCCGAAGGCGGCCAGGCCCCACAGGAACAGCCGGCGGCGGCCGATCATGTCGCCCAGCCGCCCGCCGATGACCAGCAGCATCGCGTAGGCGACGCCGTAACCGGCCACCACCATCTCCAGCAACGCCGGACCCGCGTGCAGATCCTGGTCGATGGTCGGCAGGGCGACATTGACGATAAAGAAGTCGATCATGGGTAGGGCCGCGCCCAGCAGTACGGTCAGCAGACCAAGCGGGGTCAGCACGGTCGGGATCCGCTGCGGCTGTCGGGCGGGGCCGGGTGCGGCCGGTGCCTCCGGGGTCGCCGGGGCGTCCGGGAACGCGGCCTCCGGGGCGGCGGCCGGGGCGCCGAGTGGCCCGGCCGGGGCTTCCCGGGTGGTCATCTGTGCTCGGGTATCGCTCACGGAGTCGACGATCGTCGACCGCTCAACCAGGTACCAGAGTGTTCTTATCCTGGTACCAGCGCTACCTGGCAACCGGCTCGGGCCTGCGGCAGGCTGGACCCATGACCGTGGACCCGTTCCTGCCGCAGCCTGCCACAGGCCCCGGTGGCGCCGCCGCCCCGCCGTACGGCACCGCCCCGCGCGATGACGCCGCCCGCCGGGCCGAGCTGGCCGCCTTCCTGCGCAGCCGACGCGAGCGGATCACACCCGAGCAGGTCGGACTGCCGCGCGGCGCCCGCCGGCGTACGCCCGGTCTGCGCCGCGAGGAGGTCGCGCACCTGGGCGCGGTCGGCGTCACCTGGTACACCTGGCTCGAACAGGCGCGGGACATCCATGTATCGCCGCAGGTCCTGGACGCGGTGGCCCGTGCGCTGCTGCTCGACCGCGCCGAGCGCAGCCATCTGTTCGCGCTGGCGGGGGCGGTCGATCCGATGCCCGGCACGGAGTGCACGGGCGTCACCCGGGAGCTGTGGCAACTGCTGCACCAGCTCACGCCGTTCCCCGCGGTCGTCCAGAACAGCCGGTTCGACATCCTCGCCTACAACCGCACCTACGGCCGTCTGCTGTGCGATCTGGACGCGGTGCCCGAAGAGGACCGCAACTGCATGTGGCTGGCGTTCACCCACCCCGTGTGGCGGGCGGGCCTCGGCGATCTGGAGGCCACGCTGCGCGTGATGGCCGCCAAGTTCCGGGCGTCGATGGCCGAACATCTCGCCGAGCCGGCCTGGAAGGCGCTGGTCGCGCGGCTGATGGAAGCCTCGCCGGAGTTCCGTGAGATCTGGGCGCAGCACGAGGTCCTCCGCCCGGTCAGTGCCGTGAAGATCTTCCGGCATCCACGGGTGGGCGCGCTCCAACTGACCGCCACCAGCCTGTGGACGGGCCCCAACCCCGGTCCCAAGCTGCTGTATTACACGCCCGTGGACGAGATGTCCCGGGAGCGGCTGGAGCAACTGGCCGCCGAACCGGCGGCGCTCGCGGCGGTGTGACCGTACGGGCGAGGGGCTGAGGCGGCGAGGGGCCGAGGGACTGGCCACGGAGAACCAACTTCCGTCCGTGGCAGCACCTCTGACACAGTGAATCCTCTTGCATGGTCCGGCACGGAGAGAGGAAGAGATCTCCTTGCCGCGAGGCGACCGGATCTCGCGCAGTGAGGTCTGAAGAGGGGGACTCGTATGACGTCAACAGGTCCGGCGGAGCAGCCGTGGAACCCGCCGGCAGAGGCCCGGGACACCCCCGGGGTCCCGCCGCCCGCCGCGCCACCGCCGCCGCCCGCTGCCCCGCCGCAGCCACCGGCCGCTCCGTCGCCTGCCGCCGATCTCTACCCCGATGTGGCACCGGCGGCATCGGCACAGCCGATCATCGGGGTCGATCTGCGGGTCGACAAGCGGCTGCTCTGGGTCGGTGACGCCTACTACCCCCTCCAGAACGTCGCGCGGGTGTACACGCTCACCATCCATCCCCGGCGCAAGGACGCCGTCGTGACCTTCGTGAAGCGGTTGCTGCTCCTCGGGGCGGCCACGGTCTTCCTCCTCCTGCTCGCCGCCACCAGCAGCGGCTTCGGGAGCAGCAGCGACGATTCCGGCGGAGTCATCGCCCTCGTGGTGATCGCCGCGGGTGCGGCACTGGTCTACTCCGTGGTGGAGATGCTGAGGGTGCTCAGCGCGCCCCCGCACTTCGTCCTGGCCGTGGAGACGACGGGCCCCTCCACCGCCGTGGTGACCAGCCCCGACCCGGACCAACTACGGCGGCTCGCCCATCAGATCGCGCACGCCATCGAGAACCCCGAGGCCGAGTTCACGGTGCGGGTGAACACCATCGATATCAGCCCCAAGCACTACTACTTCGGAGACAGCGTCAACATGTACGGCGGCACCGGCAACGTGGGGATGGCGAGCTGATGAGCGGCGGAGGCCAGCACTACTACTTCGGCAGCGGCGACCACGTCACCCTGCACGGCGGCACCGGCAACCTCGGCATCGACAAGCGCGTCACCCCGGCCGCGGAGCCGGCTCCGGCCGTCCAGGAGGCGCTCCGCGAACTCCTCGCCCTGGTGCAGGAGTTGCGCGACCAGGTCCCGCAGGCAGGCGCCGAGGCCCTCGACGACTCGCTGCCCGCCCTCCGTGCCGAGGCGGACGTCCCGCAGCAGGAGCGCCACCGTGCGCTGTACGCCGTCGCGGGCATCGCCGCGACCTTCGGCACGCTCGGCGTACCGATCGTCGAGGCCGTCAACAAGGTGCTGGGACTCCTGGGCGGGCAGTGAGGACCCGCGCACCCCTCCTGCGTCGTGCGCCTGGAGCCGGACCGTACGCCTAGGGGGTGTCTCTCTTCGGTCTCCGTGGATCAGCCTGCGGTGCCAGGCGTCGCAGGCCCACGGAGACCGAAGAGGAGATACCCCTTAGGAGCGCGCGTCCGCCGGCCGGAACCCCGGGGCCTCGTCCTCGAAGAGTGCCGCCGTGCGGTCGGCCGTCGCCCTCGCCCAGCGGCCGGTGGTCAGCGCGCCGAGCAGCAGGACGGCCGCGCCGCAGCCGGCGATGATCCACCACGCCGGGCGGCCGGCCGCGAGGAAGGCGTCCGCGGTGGCGGCGGCATGCGCCCCGCTCGCCAGTACGGCGCCGATCACCGCGACGCCGAGCGACTGTCCGACCTGTCTGCTGGTGGAGGCGACCGCGGCGGCCACCCCGGCCTGGGCACGGGGCATCCCGGACACCGCGGTGTTCGTGATCGGCGCGTTGACCAGGCCGAACCCGATGCCGAAGAGGACATAGCCGGTGAACATCAGCGGGTCCGCCGACTGGGCGTCGAACGCCGCGAAGAGCACTCCGCTGGCCCCCATCGCCGCACCGGCCAGGAGCAGGGAGAGCCGCGGCCCCCGGCTGCCGACCAGCCGTCCCGACAGCGGGGCGAAGAGCAGCGTCATCCCGGCCATGGGGAGCATGTAGAGACCGGCGTCCAAAGCGGACAGACCGCGGATGTTCTGGAGATACAGCGTGTTGATGAAGAGGAAGCCGGCCAGCGCGGCGAAGGCGCAGACCGCCACGACCGTGGCCCCGCTGAACGGCGCGCTGTGGAAGAACCGCAGGTCGATCAGGGGTTCCCGGCGGCGCCGCTCATAGCCGACCAGCCCGGCCAGCGAGGCCAGCGCGACCAGGACGAAGGCCAGGATCTCCGGGGACGCCCAGCCGGCGTCCGGGGCCTCGATGATCGCGTACGTCAGCGAGCCGAGCAGCCCGATCACCAGCAGCTGGCCGACCGGGTCGACACGGCGCGGCCTGGGAGCGCGCGATTCGGGGACGTAGCGCAGGGTCAGGAAGAGCGCGAGGGCGCCGATCGGGACGTTGATCCAGAAGATCGAGCGCCAGCCGACGCTCTGCACCAGCAGTCCGCCGATCACCGGCCCGGCCGCCATGCTGATGCCGACGACGCCGCCCCACACCCCGATCGCACGGGCCCGCTCGCGCGGCTCGGTGAAGGTGTTGGTGATGATCGACATCGCGACGGGGTTGAGCATCGAGCCGCCGACCGCCTGCACCATCCGGAAGACCACCAGCCACTCCAGACTCGGCGCCAGGCTGCACAGCAGCGAGCCGGCCGCGAAGACCACCAGGCCGACCAGGAAGACCCGGCGCCGCCCGAGCCGGTCGGCGGTGGAGCCGGCCAGCATCAGCAGCGCCGCCAGGACCAGGGTGTAGGCGTCGATGGTCCACTGCATGCCGGCGACCGTGGCGTGCAGATCGTGCTGGATGGACGGCAGCGCGACATTGAGAATGGTGTTGTCGAGGCTGACGATCAGCAGGCTCATACAGCAGATCGCCAGCACCAGGAGACGCCGTCGACGGCTGAGCTCAGGCATTCTTGAACGCTACAACGATCCGCCGTCCCCGGCCCTGGCGGGGCCACTCGCGCGGTGCGGGACAATGGGAGGTCGCAGCGGCCGGTTCCCCCGTACGGCCGCGGCCCGCCCGCCCCGCCAACGGAAGCCGAAGAAAGCCGAAGGTATCGCCGCCATGACTCTGCTCCAGATCGGTCCGCACGCGGTGCAGCCGCCCGTGGTCCTCGCGCCGATGGCCGGGATCACCAATGCCCCGTTCCGGACGCTGTGCCGGGAGTTCAGCGGCGGCAAGGGCCTGTTCGTCAGCGAGATGATCACCACGCGGGCGCTGGTCGAGCGCAATGAGAAGACCATGCAGCTGATCCACTTCGACGAGACCGAGAAGCCCCGCTCGATCCAGCTGTACGGCGTCGACCCGGACACCGTCGGCAAGGCCGTCCGCATGATCGCGGAGGAGGACCTCGCCGACCACATCGATCTGAACTTCGGCTGCCCGGTCCCGAAGGTGACCCGCAAGGGCGGCGGCTCGGCGCTCCCGTACAAGCGGAATCTGCTGCGCTCGATCCTGCGGGAGGCGGTGGCGAACGCGGGCGCGCTGCCGGTGACGATGAAGATGCGCAAGGGCATCGACGACGACCACATCACCTACCTCGACGCGGGGCGGACCGCGGCCGAGGAAGGCATCACGGCGATCGCGCTGCACGGGCGCACCGCGGCCCAGCACTACGGCGGCACCGCCGACTGGGACGCCATCGCCCGCCTCAAGGAGCATGTCCCGGAGATCCCGGTGCTCGGCAACGGCGACATCTGGTCGGCGGAGGACGCCCGGCGGATGATGCGGGAGACCGGCTGCGACGGAGTGGTCGTGGGGCGCGGCTGCCTCGGGCGGCCGTGGTTGTTCGGGGATCTGGTCGCCGCTTTCGAGGGCACGGGCACCTTCGCGCAACCCACGCTCAAGGAGGTCGCGGCGGTGATGCTGCGGCACGCCACCCTCCTCGGCGAGTGGATCGGCGACGAGGCGCGCGGCGTGATCGACTTCCGTAAGCATGTCGCCTGGTACACCAAGGGCTTCTCGATCGGCTCCGAGATGCGCCGCGGCCTCGCGGTGACCTCCTCCCTCGACGAGCTGGACGCGCTGCTGTCGGAGCTGGACCTGGACCAGCCGTGGCCGGCGGGCGCGGACGGCCCGCGGGGCCGTACGTCGGGCCGCAACCGCGTCGTGCTGCCGGACGGCTGGCTGGACGACCCGTACGACTGCGCGGGCGTGGACGCGGGCGCGGAGCTGGACACCTCGGGCGGCTGAGCCCCGGCGGCCGCTCCGGCTGCTCCGGCGCGCGGTTCCCCGCACGCCCCCCGTGGCCTGGAGGCCGCCGTCCGGCATACGGCACCCGTGTACCCCTGGGGCGTGTCGGAGCGCGAACGGGGCCCGGCGGGACCGTACGGCGCTATCGTTTGATCCCGTACGGGCGTTTTGCGGGAGCTCGTACGGCTGCCCACGAGGTCCGGCAGACGGTGGGCGGGACCGACGGACCGGCCGAGGGAGTCGCTGTGGTGAGCGGGCACCGTTCCACCGGGGACACGGAGAAGGACGTACAGGCCAAGCTCGGGGACACTCCCGTGCGCCACGAGCGGATGGCCGCGGTCGCGCACCTCTACCGCGCCGCGGCGGCAGTGCGGCAGCACTTCGAGAACTCCGTACTGCGCGACGCCGAGCTGACCTGGACCTCCTTCGTCGTGCTGTGGGTGGTGTGGATCGGGGGCGAGCGGGAGACCCGTCGGGTCGCCGAGGACGCCGGGATCTCCAAGGGCACGCTCACCGGGGTCGCCCGCACCCTCCAGAGCCGCGGTCTGCTGGAGCGCAAGGACCATCCGACCGACGGACGGCTCGCCCTGCTCGTGCTCACGCCCGAGGGCGAGCGGCTGATGGCCCGGGTCTTCCCGGAGTTCCACGCCGAAGAAGTCTTCGTCACCGAGGGGTTGAGCGACGACGAGGCGCTGGACCTGGCGGAGCTGCTGGGCCGGGTCGTGGCGCAGGTCGAGACCCGGGGCGAGGAGCGGCGGCTGGAGCTGCTGGACGGCCAGGACCCACGCCCGCGGCGGAGCGGACGCCGGGCGAAGAGGTAGGGGAGCGGGGCGTGGCGTGACTGTCGGGCGCGCCGTCCCGGGCCGCGTCCACGACCGCCCGTATTGACCGAGCCCCTGCGGTGGTCAGTTCCCTGGGCCGCCCGCGCCGGCGGCCACCAGTCCGGCGGCCCCGGACTCCCGGTAGCGGCCGAGGAGTTCACCGAGCACCCGGACGGCGTCCCCGTCGGCCGGCGTATAGATCCACATCTTGGCGTCCGGGACGGCCGTCGTCGTGAATCCGGTCGCCGTGATGGTGACCTCGCGGCCGTCGACCGTCCGGAATCGCTTGCGGTGGGTGACGGGTGCGGTGACTTCGTGCCGGGCCCACATGTCCACGAAAAGCGGGCTCGCCTCGGAGAGTTTCCGGATATACGCGCGCCAGTGCGGGTCATGGAGCCGCCGGCCGAATTCGGCGCGCAAATGACCGACCATGAAGGAGACTTCGCGCTCCCAGTCGACGAGCGGCTGGCATTCCTCGTCCGCGGTGAAAAGGCGCCACAGCACATTACGGTCGGCCGGCGGCAACAGCACCATACGGGGATCGAGCGCCGCATAGGCGTCATTGAATGCCAGCACGTCATAACCGGCGGACACCATGCCCGCCGGCAGCGGATTCAGTGAATCCAGAATGGTCTGCGCCTCGGACGGCAGCGGCTGCGGCGCCGGGGTGCGGGCCGCGGCCTCGGGGACCCCGGCGAGCCGGTGCAGATGCTCGCGTTCGGCCGGGCCGAGCAGCAGCGCGCGGGCGATCGCATCGAGCACCTGCACACTCGGGTTGATGGCCCGGCCCTGTTCGAGCCAGGTGTACCAGGCGATTCCGACACCGGCGCGCTGGGCGACCTCCTCACGGCGCAGCCCCGGGGTGCGCCGTCGCGGGCCGTCCGGCAGCCCGACGTCCGCCGGGGCGATGCGCTCCCGGCGAAGCCGCAGAAACGCGGCGAGTTCACCGCGCCGGGCGGCCGCGGCGGCTGGGGAACGGGTGCTGATGCTGGACACCGCACCATCATGCGGGATGCGTTGACCCCGTGCCAGATACCGTCGGTACCAGGCTCACTGGATATCCGTTGGCCGAATATCCCGGCGCGATCCCGCTGCCGGGCCCAGTGGGCCCCTCGCATGAGACCGAGGAATTCGTTTTCCAGCGGGGTGACTTCTGGTAAGCCCGCTGCCATAGGGGGCCGGCGACTTTCTCGCGTAGGAGCCGGCCCGAGCGGCTTGAGGACGGGGCAGTAATCCGGGCTCGGCGTCGAATCCAGTGGCTGCGCGCATCTGCTGTGCGCCCCAAGGCATACGGCCGGAGGCCACCGGCGCCCCGCCGGCCCCGGGTGCGTACGGGCACAGCCATCGCGCCGGGCGGCCACACGGTGGATACTGAAGTTTGAGCCCAAAGTTTGAGCCCAAACGGAGTGTCCGCACCCGGGGTCCCGGTGGCCCCGCCAACGGGAGGGGAGTGACCGGCATGCGTGCCTTGGTCATCGTTCACGACCATCTGTCCACCGCGGGCCACGTGGGCGAGCGGCTGGCCGAACGGGGCTATGAGCTGGAGGAACTGCTCGTCGTGCCGGCCGAGCGGTATACAACCCCGGACGTTGACGTGGCGTTCCCGGCGGCCGAGGACTATGGCCTGATCCTGACACTCGGTGCTCCGTGGTCGGTGGCGCGGAGGAACGCCTGGATCGAGGCGGAACTGGCCCTGCTGCGTTCGGCGCACCGGGCCGGGGTCCCGGTGCTCGGCATCTGCTTCGGCGGCCAGGCGCTGGCCACGGCGCTCGGCGGGGACATCGAGGCCGCCCCGCGCTTCGAGCTGGGCTGGAGCCGCCTCACGACCGACGCACCGGAGCTGGTCGGGCCGGGGCCCTGGTTCCAGTTCCACGGGGACCGCTGGCTGCTGCCGCCGGGGGCCCGGGAGCTGGCGCGCAACGACGTCGCCTCGCAAGCCTTCGTGTGCGGCCGCTCCTGGGGGGTGCAGTTCCATCCGGAGCTGACGCCGGAGGTGCTCCAGGCGTGGTTCGACGAGGACGGGGCGGCGATCGCGGCCGAGGTGGGTGTCGACCCGGAGCGGCTGGTGGCCGAATTGCGGGCAGATCTCCCTGCCGTCCGCGCGCGGGCCCGCGCGTTGGTGGACGCTTTCCTTGATCACATAGGCGGAAGCGGGTCCAAATGATGGAACCCCCTCACACATGAGCGCGTGATTCTCGCCACCCCTGATAGGGGTCGCGCTCAGATGAGCGGCGCGAGTGGGGCTCCATCTCTCCAATGGTGGCACCGGGTGCCACGGCTCATGTGTTCGACTGATTAAGCCATTCGTTGCACTGCGTAGCACAGATCGCTTCTCCGACTGCGTAGCGGAGTGATGCATTCAGGTAATGAAGCATGGTCCAAACGCGTGATCACTTTCGATCTGGTGGCGGACGACTGGTTACGCAGGTATGTCGACCAAGTGGACGTACCCATACGCCTTCGATCTGGGTATGTTCCTCGCCGTCAGGGCAGCCCGTCGGCGAGGAGTCAGTGCCGTGCCGGAAACACAAGATCCCCACGTAACCCAGCCTTCGTCCGCGAAGTTCGTCTACGACTTCACCGAGGGCAACAAGGACCTCAAGGACCTGCTAGGCGGCAAGGGTGCGAACCTCGCCGAGATGACCAACCTGGGACTTCCGGTCCCTCCCGGCTTCACGATCACCACCGAAGCCTGCAAGGTCTACCTCGACAGCGGCACCGAGCCCGCGGCACTCCGTGCCGAGGTCTCCCAGCACCTCGACGCCCTTGAGCAGAAGATGGGCAAGAAGCTCGGCCAGGCCGACGACCCCCTGCTCGTATCGGTCCGTTCCGGGGCGAAGTTCTCCATGCCCGGCATGATGGACACCGTCCTCAACATCGGCCTCTCGGATGCGTCGGTTTCCGGCCTCGCCGCGCAGGCCGGCGATGAGCGGTTCGCGTGGGACTCCTACCGCCGCCTCATCCAGATGTTCGGCAAGACCGTGCTGGGCGTCGACGGCGAGCTCTTCGAGGAGGCGCTGGAGGAGGCCAAGCAGGCCAAGGGTGTCCGCGTCGACATCGAGCTGGACGCCGCCGACCTCCAGAGCCTGGTCGCGCACTTCAAGGACATCGTCGCCAAGGAGACCGGCCGCGACTTCCCGCAGGAGCCGCGCGAGCAGATGGACCTCGCGGTGCGCGCGGTCTTCGACTCGTGGAACACCGACCGCGCCAAGCTCTACCGCCGCCAGGAGCGCATCCCCGGCGACCTCGGCACCGCGGTCAACGTCTGCTCCATGGTCTTCGGCAACCTCGGCCCCGACTCCGGCACCGGTGTCGCCTTCACCCGCGACCCCGCCAGCGGCCACCAGGGCGTCTACGGCGACTACCTCCAGAACGCCCAGGGCGAGGACGTCGTCGCCGGTATCCGCAACACCGTGCCGCTCGCCGACCTCGAGAACATCGACAAGGCGTCGTACGACCAGCTGATGCAGATCATGGAGACGCTCGAAACGCACTACAAGGACCTGTGCGACATCGAGTTCACCATTGAGCGCGGCAAGCTGTGGATGCTCCAGACCCGGGTCGGCAAGCGCACCGCCGGTGCCGCCTTCCGGATCGCCACCCAGCTCGTCGACCAGGGCCTGATCGACGAGGCCGAGGCCCTCCAGCGGGTCAACGGCGCGCAGCTGGCGCAGCTGATGTTCCCCCGCTTCGACCTCGGCGCGCAGTCCGAGATGATCGGCCGCGGTATCGCCGCCTCCCCGGGCGCGGCGGTCGGCAAGGCCGTCTTCGACTCGTACACCGCCGTCAAGTGGTCGCGCTCCGGCGAGAAGGTCATCCTGATCCGCCGGGAGACCAACCCCGACGACCTCAACGGCATGATCGCCGCCGAGGGCATCCTCACCTCCCGCGGCGGCAAGACCTCGCACGCCGCCGTCGTCGCCCGCGGCATGGGCAAGACCTGTGTCTGCGGCGCCGAGGAGCTGGAGGTCGACACCAAGTCCCGCAAGATGACGACCCAGGACGGGATCGTCATCGAGGAGGGCGACGTCGTCTCCATCGACGGCTCCACCGGCAAGGTCTACGCCGGCGAGGTGCCGGTCGTGCCGTCCCCGGTCGTGGAGTACTTCGAGGGCCGGATGCACGCCGGCGCCGAGGACGCCGACGAGCTGGTCAAGGCCGTCCACCGGATCATGGCGTACGCGGACCGGGTGCGCCGGCTGCGCGTACGGGCCAACGCCGACAACGCCGAGGACGCCGCGCGCGCCCGCCGGTTCGGCGCCCAGGGCATCGGGCTGTGCCGCACCGAGCACATGTTCCTCGGTGAGCGCCGCGAGATGGTCGAGCGGCTCATCCTGGCCGACACCGAGACCGACCGGGACGCCGCGCTCAGCCAGCTGCTGCCGCTCCAGAAGGCCGACTTCATCGAGCTGTTCGAGTCGATGGACGGGCTGCCGGTGACCGTCCGGCTGCTGGACCCGCCGCTGCACGAGTTCCTGCCCGACATCACCGAGCTGTCGGTGCGGGTCGCGCTCGCCGAGGCCCGCAAGGACGCCAACGAGAACGATCTGCGCCTCCTCCAGGCCGTGCACAAGCTGCACGAGCAGAACCCGATGCTGGGTCTGCGCGGCGTACGTCTCGGCCTGGTCATCCCCGGCCTGTTCGCGATGCAGGTGCGCGCGATCGCCGAGGCGGCCGCCGAGCGCAAGAACGCCAAGGGCGACCCGCGCGCGGAGATCATGATTCCGCTGGTCGGCACCGTCCAGGAGCTGGAGATCGTCCGCGAGGAGGCCGAGCAGGTCATCGCCGAGGTCGAGAAGACCCACGGCGTCGAGCTCAAGCTCACCCTCGGCACGATGATCGAGCTGCCCCGCGCCGCCCTCACGGCCGGTCAGATCGCGGAGTCGGCGGACTTCTTCTCCTTCGGTACGAACGACCTGACACAGACGGTCTGGGGCTTCAGCCGCGACGACGTCGAGGCCAGCTTCTTCACCGCCTACCTGGAGAAGGGCATCTTCGGCGTCAGCCCGTTCGAGACCATCGACAAGGACGGCGTGGGGTCCCTGGTCCGCAACGCCGCCGCGGCCGGCCGCGCCACCCGCCCCGACCTCAAGCTCGGGGTCTGCGGCGAGCACGGCGGAGACCCGGAGTCCGTCCACTTCTTCCACGAGGCCGGACTGGACTACGTCTCCTGCTCCCCGTTCCGCATCCCGGTCGCACGGCTGGAGGCGGGCCGGGCGGCCGCCGAGTCCAAGGGCAGCGACAGCCGCTGACCCCACCGGGGCACCGCGGGCGCCAGGCGCGTCCGCGGCGCCCCGGACAGCCCACCGGAGCCGGTGCCATGGCACCTCACCCTCACCGGCCTGGCATCGGCTCCGGCACCCCGACGAGGGCGGCACCTGTGCGGAGGTGCCGCCCTTCGTCACATCCAGACGTCGTGGCCGCCGCCCCGCCACTCGATGAGGTCGCGGTCGTCGAGCGACACCACGTCGGTGTCCAGACCGGCCCGGCGCAGAAACTCCAGAAGATCGACGCTGCTGTACGCGAGGCCGAGGATCTCGCCCTCGATCGTGACGCGCCGGCCACCGGTGGGCGACGGCGGATGCACGATGACGGGCGGGTGCTCGGCCATGCCTCCAGCCTGCCCCCGTGGCCCCGAGGGTGCATCCGGTGGAGCGGGGCCGGACGACGGCCCTCGTGCTCCTGACCGGTCCGACGAGAGCGGCACCTGTGCGGAGGTGCCGCCCTCGTTTTCTCCGGACTCCCCCCTCGGGAGCTGCCGCCACCCCGGTCGGCGCGGGAAGGCGGCCTTCAACGGGGCTGCCGAGCGGCCGGTGGTGTGCCCATCACCCCCCACGGGATCGAGCAACCCGGTCCGTTCGCGCCGCCGTTGAATTGAGTACAGCATTCCTTCCGGCCCCCTGGTGGCGCGACCACTTTCAAGTCTGGCCAAAAGGGCATGGTGACCGCGCGTGTTGGCGTGCATACTCAGGCGTGCCGGGGGCCGACTGAGGAAACCAGGGGTGGGGGTTCGGTGTTACGCGTCCATTTCAGTGGACTCGATCTGGCCCGTGTGCGCATTGCGGCACGCCCGGACGCACTGTGGGAGACCGTCTTAAGCTTTCACCGGCTACGTGACAGACGGGACGATTCGGCGTTCGGCAAATGGCGATCGGAAACACGGGGAAGGTTGAATGGCGAAGCGCGTCTGCTGGCGCCGCTGGTGCCCACGCGCGGCTATTTTCCCGATTTCCTGACGCCCGCCGAAGGGCTCCTCGGGATGACCGACGCGCTCGCCGCCCTGCGGGAGACGCCCGCCTCCCGGCTGGGTGCCGAGCTCGCCCGGCTCTCCACTGCCGCCCGCCCGTTCCCGTCCTGGATACGGGCGATGGCCGACGGCGACACCCGTGCGCTGGGTCGGCTCGCCGGCATACTCCAGCGCTATTACGAGGCGGCCGTCGCCCCGTACTGGGCGCGCGTCCAGGGCCGCATAGAGGCCGACCGGGCGGCCCGCGGCCGGGCGCTGCTCGACGGCGGCGCGGACCGGCTGCTCGCCTCGCTGCCGCCGATGATGCGCTGGCGCCCGCCGGTCCTGGAGGCCGACTATCCGGTGGACCGCGATCTGCACCTCAACGGCCGGGGGCTGTTGCTGCTGCCGTCGTACTTCTGCCGCCGCACCCCCGTCACCTTCCACAACCCGGAGCTGACGCCCGTCCTGGTCTACCCCGTGGAGCATCCCGCGCCCCGGCTCACGCCCCAGGTCCCGCCGGAGCGCTCCCTGGGCCGGCTGGTCGGCCAGACCCGCTCCGCGATACTCCAGCGGATCGGCATCGGCTGCACCACCAGCGAACTCGCCCGGCGCGCCGATGTCTCGCTGGCCTCCGCCAGCCAGCATGCGACGGTGCTCCGCGACGCCGGTCTGCTGCTCACCCTGCGGCAGGGCAACGCGGTGCTGCACACCCTCACCCCGCTGGGCGCGGCCCTGCTGCGCGGCGCACGCCCGGCGGAGGAGGCGGCGTACGAGCGGCTCCGGTGAGGGGCGCCGGGGACGCCGTGCCGGGCGCCGGGTGCGTCCGGGAGGTACGGACCTCCGTCGGCGGCGGCCCGGCGGTCAGAAGGGGCGGTCGCCCGCGATGGCGACCCGTTCGGCGACCCGGCGGTGCGTCCCGTAGTCGTTCACCGCGTAGTGCTGGGTGGCGCGGTTGTCCCAGAACGCGAGATCCCCCGGCTGCCAGCGCCAGCGCACCTGGAACTCCGGCACCTGCGCCTGCTGGAACAACAGCCGCAGCAAGCGGTCGCTCGCCGCCCGGCCGAGACCCACGATGTGGGTGGTGAAGGATGCGTTGACGAACAGCATCCGCCGCCCCGTCTCCGGGTGCCGGCGCACCACCGGATGCGCAACCGGAGGGAACTCCTCCTGAAATGGCGCCAGTTGAGCGGGGGAGTAGAAGCGCGCGAAGCCCGGGAGATAGTCGTGCACCGCCCGCGCCTCATTGATCCGTGCCTGGATTTCCGACGGCAAATTGTCGTATGCCGCCGCCATATCGGCCCACATCGTGTCCCCGCCCGCGGGCGGCACCTCCCGCAGCTGCAACACCGCGCCCATCGCCGGGCGTTCCCGGAACGTCACATCCGTGTGCCATACATTTTCGAACGTCGGGACCCCGCCGGCCGCCTTGTCGAACCGCACCACGTCCTTCGAATCACCCCGGGCCAGCAGCGGATTGGTCTCCAGCTCGCCCCAATTCCTGGCGAATTCCCGCTGTGCCCGGGAGCTCAGCCGCTGCCCGCGGAAGAACAGCACCTTCCACTCCAGCAGCGCCCGGTTCAGCTCCGTGCGCAGCTCCGCGGACAGTGGCCGGGACAGGTCCAGCCCACGGATTTCGGCCCCGATGGTGGCCGCCTGCGGCACGACCTCGAAGCGCTCGTAGGGCCGGTCGTCCCAGCCGTCGGGGGTCCGGCGCAGCAGGCGGGGCCCTTCGTACAGCCCGTCGGCGGGGATGCGGTGGGGGCGCAGGACGGGAGTGGCGGAAGGGGCGGGGGTGGTGGCCGGAGCGGGGGCGGCGGAGCCGGTGAGGGCCGTCAACTGATCCTCCTGGAAGGGAGAGAAGGGGAGGGGAGGGGAAGGCGGGGCAGGGGAGGGCAAGGTGCGGTGGGGTACGGGAGCGTCGCGGGGTGCCGGCGGGCCCGGACCGCGATGACCGGCGGCCGGGCCTCAGCTCACGGGGCCGTCAGGACGTACAGGAACAGCCGGCCGGGGGAGAGCCCACCCGGCCGCGGCGGCGCAGAAAGCTCAGGCCGCGGGGCGCGCACTCGCCGTGGGGGCCGCGGTCGCGCGGCTCCGCCTCACGGACGTCCAGGTGCGTGCTCATGCCACGCACCGTACCCGCTCAGCCAGGTGTCCTCAATGCGTCAGTCATCGATCCCACTGCGCTCCACCCCCGCGACGATGTACCGCTGGAGCACCAGGAACACCACCACCAGCGGGGCGATCGAGACCGCCGCGGCCACGAACAGCTCATGCAGATTGAGGTTCTGCGCGGTGGTGAACGTCGACAGCGCCACCTGCACCGTCCATGCCTCCTGGTCCTGCCCGATCACCAGCGGCCACAGGAAGGCGTTCCAGGCGCCGATGAAGACGATCGTGCCGACGGCGGCGAAGACCGGGCGGGCGTTGGGCACCACGATGCGCCAGTACGTCCGCCAGTAGCCGAGCCCGTCGACCCGCGCCGCGTCCTCCAGCTCCCGTGGGAAGCCCAGGAAGTACTGCCGGAAGATGAAGCAGGCGAACGCGCTGAACAGCGTCGGAATGACCAGCCCGCGCAGCGTGGAGATCCATCCGAGCGACGAGACCAGCACAAAGCTCGGCACGAACGTCACGGCCGCCGGGACCATCAGCGTCCCCAGGATCGCGTAGAAGACGACATTGGCGTGCCGGTACGGGATGCGGGCCAGGCCGTACCCGGCGAGCGAGGCCAGCAGTACCGTACCGGCGGTCGTCGACACCGCGATCAGCGTGGAGTTGAGCAGCGCCCGCCCCAGCGGCAGGTTCGGGTCCTGGAAGACCTCGGTCAGATTCGACCACTGAAGCACCCGCGGGAAGAACGTCCAGTCGGGCGCGGTGATGTCCTGTTCGGTCGCCAGCCCGTTCCGCACCAGCAGATAGAACGGCACCAGGAACAGCAGCGCCAGGGCCACCAGCAGCACCACCCGCAGCGCCCGCCCGGCCCTCGTCAGCGCATCGTCCATCCCGTTCACTCCTCCATCCCCCGCTCACTCCTCCTTGCGGCCGAGGCCGAACCAGCGGGCCTGCACCACCGTCGCCACCGCGATGATCAGCGCCAGGATCACCGCACCCGCGCTGCCCAGCCCGAGGTTCTGATCGCGGCCCAGCGCCGTGTAGTAGAGGTAGACCAACGGCGGCCGGGCGTACGGCGGATAGCCGCGCGCATCGCTCAGCAGGTTGTAGAACTCGTCGAACGCCTGGAAGGCATTGATCACCAGCAGCAGCACCACCGCCACCGATGTGGCACGCAACTGCGGAAAGGTGACGTACCGGAAGGTCTGCCAGCCGGGCCGCGCCCCGTCCACCGCCGCCGCCTCGTACAGCTGCGGCGAGATCCGCTGGAGCCCGGCCAGGAACAGGATCATGTAGAACCCGGCCTGCAACCACAGCCGTACGGTCACGATGACCAGCCAGTACCAGGGCGGATCGGTCGTCGACAGCCAGGCGGTCTGGTCCGCCCCGAACCACCCCAGCACGGTGTTGGCCAGCCCGAACCGCACCCCGTTGAAGACCGACAGTTTCCAGATCACCGCCGCGACGACATACGAGCAGGCCGTCGGCAGGAAGAACACCGACCGGAAGAACGCCTGGGCGAACCGCAGTCGGTTGACCATCAGCGCAAGGGCCAGCGACAGCACATAGGTCGCCGGCACGATGAACGCCGTGAACAGCAGAAACGTCCCCAGACTGCCGAGGAAGGACGCATCGCTCAGCATCGCGCCGTAGTTGCCCAGCCCGACAAAATCCGCGCCGGACGGACTCACCGTGTTGTGCGCGTCGAAGAAGCTCAGATAGACGCTCCACGCCAACGGCACGTAGGTGAACAGCCCCAGCCCGAGGGCGAACGGCCCGACGAAGGCCCAGAACCACAGATTCCGCCGCTGCGGCCCGAGCAGCCGGACACCGAGCGAAGGGCGCCCGGCAGCCGGCGCGACCGCCACCCGGCGGACCGGCTCGTCCTTGACCCCGACCGCCCCTCCGCTCCCTCCCGCCGTCACTTCTTCTTGACCCGCTGAAGCTCGGCGTTGACCTTGCGCACCACGGTCCTCAGCTCACTCTCCGGGTTGGCGCCGTCCTTGATGATCCGGCTCAGCGCGTCCTGATAGGCGGTACGGTCCGCGGTCGTCCACAACAGCGGCTCCGCATAACCGTGCTCGGTGGCAAGGCGAACCGCATCCGCCGCCGGCCCCTCCCGCAGCTGCTCGGCCTTCTTCGCCAACGAGATCCGGGCCGGGATGTGGAACCCGTACGACAGCGCGAAATCCTGCTGGAAGTCGGTGCGGTCCACCCACAGCCACTTCGCGAAGGCTTTCGCCTCCGCCTTGCGCTTGCTCCGCGCACTGACCGCCGAGCCATAGGCGCCCACCTGAACGGACGGCTTCCCGCCGCTTCCGTCCTTCGGGAACGGCAGCACCCCGAAGTCGTCCCCCAGCGCCTTCTTGATCTGCGGCATCGCCCACAGCCCCGACCACTGCATCGCGGTCAGCCCCTGGATGAACGCGGCCGGATCGGACCAGTCCGTGGGCGCCCCCAGCAGCAACGACTTGTCCGCGTACAGCTGCCGGATCTTCCCCAGCGCCCGCGCCGCGGCCGGATCGTCGAACCCGGCCCTGCCGTCCGCATCGACCAGACTCAGCCCGGCCGCGAACAACGGCGTCCCGCCGAGCACCCCGACCCCGCCGTCATTCCCCAGGAACAGCCCCTTGGCCTTCTTGTTGCTGAGCTTCTTCGCCCCGTCCACCAGCTCATCGAGCGTCTGCGGCGGCCGGACCCCGGCCTCCCTCAGCAGACTCTTGCGGTAGTAGAGCAGCTGCATGTCCACGACCTGCGGGATGCCCCAGACCTTGTCCTGCCAGATCTTCGGCGCCAGCGCGGCCTGATGGAAGTCATCCTTGACCGGCTCGACGACATCGGTCAGATCGACCACCTGCCCGCCCTGGATCTGCTCCAGCAGCGGCCCGTTGACCTCGAAGACATCCGGCCCCGAGTCGGTGAGCAGCGCCGCCGCCGTCTGCCGGTCGTAATCCCCCGGCCGCCACTGCACCGAGACGTTCGCCTTCCGGTACGCGGCCGCATACCGCTTCACGGCCCGCTCGGCCCCCGGCTCCCCGTACTGGTGGTACCACTGCCTGATCTCCGCCCCCGAACCACCGCCTCCCCGCCCGGTGTTGGACCCACACGCCGCCACCAGTCCCGCGGCCAGCGCGCCCCCACCACCGGCCGCCAACAGCCGCCGCCTGTTGATCCCTGTCATGCCACGTCGCCCCCTGCGCTCGTCACGTTCCACACGACGCGCCGCCCCGTGCGCCTGTCACGTCCCGCACGACACATCGCCCCCTGCGCTTGTCACGTCCCGGTAATGGTCGATCACCGACGGTGCGGACGTCCATGGTGCCGTATGGGGGTGAGGGGTGCATTGCGCCTGTGGAAAACGTGGAGTGGGGGCTCATGCCGCCTACAGGTTCTCCGGCCGGTAGAACTTCCGATACAGCGCAATGCCGTCGGCCGCCGGCCCGTGGGCCACCTGGCAGACCGCGCCGCCCTCCGTGGAGACCACTGACCGAATCGCATGCCACGGCCGGCTGTTCGGACTTGCCCAGCCCTGCCTGATCCTGCGTGCGCGGGACACTACGGAGATGAACTCGGACAGTCGCGACGACCGCCGACGACAGCACCGAGGTCGTCCAGTCTGCCCTCGAACACCTCGTCCCAGTGATCACCGGTCTCCGTGGCGGGGTCGATTTCCTCGGCCCATTCCCTGAGGCTCTACCGGGCATCCATGGCTTCAGCGAGGGTGGACAGCCAACTGGTGCGGAACTCACAGTAGAGCCGTAGCACCGTGGCGAATTGCGGGAGGCTGCTGGCCAAGAGGACTGTCGAATAGCCGCTCTCCGTGTCCTGGAGGACGGCGCCGCTCGATCCGTCGAGTACTACGGCTCCCCCCATCCACGAGCCGATCCGATAGAAGGGGCCCTCCGCCTTCGGGTCCGTGGCATCTTCTGGCCATTCGAATTCCGCAAGCCCTTGTTCGTCCAGGGGGAGAGAGGAGAAGAAAGGGATCTGTCCGTTCAGATACGGCAGGCCAGTCGTGCTCAAGAACTCCCGGGCGGTGGGGTTGCGCAGGCCGTCGGGCAGGTGAGTAGCGCTCACTGTCCGGCAGCTTCCGGTACCGAAGATTCTCTCCAGCCATGACGCCGAAGGGGCACCATCGGCCAGCGCTTCCTCGGGACACTGCCAGGTGGCGGCCTTTGTCACAGGGCCGAGGTAGGGGCCCTTGGCCCACACGCCCGCTTCGGAATCGGCCGACGCCACTGCGTGCACCGCGTACAGCCCGCCGTGTCCGCCGATGACCCAGCGGCCCGGTCCGGCCGGCCTGATGCTTCTGTTGGCGTCGGGTGTTCTGGGCGCCGGTAGCGCCGCGTCCTCCTGGAATTCCGCCGGCCTGGGGGTGTCCTGGGTATGCGGAATTCGTACGATGCGTTCCGCGCCTACCTCCGTGCCGTCATCGAGCGCGAAGACACGTTCCACATACTCCTCGTTCAACGGCCCGCCCATGTCGTCGTACTGGACGACCCGCCTCATCACGGCGACCGGCACGTTATCCCTGCGCTCCACGCGCACCTGGTCGACGCGTCCCACTTCCCCGTCCATCGGACCGAATACGCCGTACGGCCGTTGACGGGACCAGAGCGTCTTCCAGGGCATCTCGATCCCGGCGTTTGCGAGTCCGTCCGCCAACTCGCGCCGCCCACGGTTCACTGCCGCCCAGTGCAACCAGGAAAGCCACTCGCCGCTCGATTCGGGATCAACTCGTTGCGTTTCCAGATAGTGAATATCCATCGCGACAGTGCCTTGTGGTACACCCGCCGGCCAGGCCGCCGCGATTCCCTGTAGCAGCCCGTAGCGTTCCGTCCGGGCGAGCAGCTCACCATTGCCCAGCAACTCCTCGAGGGAACCGCCGAGTGCCGCGTGTACGGGAAGGGTCCGAGCGGCATACCGAGCCAGCTCGGGCGTGCCCGTGTGCGCGGAGAGGTAATGGAAAAGGGCCTGCTGATCCGCGGGGGAGAGGGCGCTTGCCTCGCGAGCAATTGACCGCATCGCGGGTGTGGTGAAAGAAACGCTTTCGGCGCCGTCCTCGGTGGCTTCCACGGACAGCTGGTGGGGGTATTGGGCGACGAGGGACCGGAGCTCGCCCTCGTCCGTGCGATGCCCCAAAGCTTCGCAGAGTGCTGACCACACAGGAAAAGCAACACCGGGCGTCTCGGCCGCAGAGAGGAGCTGAATGGCGCGGTGCTGGGACACGGCACTGGCCTCTTGACGAGTTCCAGCGCCACCCGACCCGTCGCCCTCGTCCATGAACACCTCCTGCACCTGGCGGCGATGGGGGATGCGCACACGCTCGGCATCACCTTCCACCATGATCCGCAGACACCGGCGGTCATCGCGCCCCAAGCGTTCCGCGACCAGACGGAGCACCCGCCCGGGCTCCGTCGAGGTGATCGTGGGACCGGCCCATTGGGCGTTGGCCAGCAAGACGACCGCATTACGGCGGATGAGCCCCTGCGCACTCCAGAGGCTCGCTCGCCGTTCGTGAGCGGCCTCTGGATCCACCCCCAGACCGAGAAGTACCCGAATAGCCACTTCCTCGGCACTCAGATGGAGACAATCGACGAACACCGCATCGGGCACTCGTCGACGGAGGTCATCGAGTACCTGCCCGGCACCGGAGCCGCCGGCGTCGCGCAATACGAGCACGCCGCCCTTGCGCCGCGGCTCACCGAGCCAAGCTTCAAGCTCCGCCACGGCAGTTGGAGGTGACTCCACGTACTTTGCACTCCCATCGAACTTCAGGGTGTTATCCGGGACGGCGTCACACCAGCGTCAGCACCTCCAAAAAAGGGGGCCGGTCCTCAGTCATTGTGGAGGGGATAGACCCACACCCCCGCCGTGGAGCCGCGCCAGTCGATGTTCCACAAGGTGTCTTCGATGTCCCGTCGTAGCGAGTGGGCTTCGATTTCGTTTTCCGTGGCATCGAGGAGGTGCCGACCCGTGATCCATTGGGCTGCTTTGGTGAGGAAGGCTTCCAGACTGGTGGCCACGAGTGTGCCTTCCAGGCCGTCTTCGTCAGGGCTGCCGGGCATCCGCAGTGTGCGGCCGGTGGGGCCGTCTATGACGATCAGGCCGCCCGTCCAGCGGCCGATCTTGAAGAATGGGCCTGCGGCGTCGGGCGTCTCCAGGTCCTCCTGCCATGCGAGCTCCGAGAGGAAGGCGGGGAGATCGGGTTCGAGGGCGATTCCTCGCGTGTCCATGACGGGGAGTCCGGATTCGGAGAGCGTTCGCCGGGCCGCCGCGTCGGTGAGGCCGCTCGGCAGGCCGTTGACGGGCGTGCGCACGACGATGGGTTCGTCGAGCAGCTCCATCAGATCCGTCGGGGCGGGTTCGGGGGCGTGCGCGGGGCGGGTGGGGCCGGCCACGGTCGGGCATCCGGAGAGGGGCGGGCCGGTCGGCGGTGTGAGGCCCGGGAACCCGTCGGGCTCGGCAGGCTGCACACCGAACAGGCCGCCCGCGCCGGCCACGATGACGCGATTCTCAACGGTCAGGGCGAGGTGGAGAAATTCCTCGTCGGGGCCTTCTTCGGCCCCGTCGGCCCCCTCGAAATCGCTGAGGGTGAGGGGGCCGTTGGTGTCATGGGCGTCGGGGGCGGCCCAGGTGAGGGCCTGCTGTGCGGCTTCCGGCAGGTCGTCGCCATGCCAGGGACCGCCCAGCAGTTCGCCGGTTGCGAGGTCCCGGACGTGAAGGGGGGAAGGGGATTCGCGCTCGACGGCCACTGCGGGGCGGCCGTGCCAATGGACCGCGTAGAGGTCATTGACCACCCCGGGGGTGAGATAGCGCGGGTGATAGCCGCCCGGCGGACGCCAGTGGGTCCAGCTCGTGGTCCACGGCAGGCACAGTCCCGAGCCCGCGATGCCTGACGCGAATGCGGAGTCCTCGCGTGCGGTCGCCGTCAGATGCAGCCAGGCAGCCCACTCCGGCTGGGTGGGTGGGGTCACCCCGTAGCTCCACAGATGCACGGCGTCGGCCGCGGCGTTGTTTCCCGGAACCGATCCGTCGAAGGCGCAATGTGCTGCATCAAGCAGCGCTTCCTGCGGGATGTTGGCGATGAGGGAGCGGTCGTGCAGCAATTCGTGGAACAGCCCGGCCTGGACGGCATGCATGGCCAGCCCGTGCGCGGCGTAGCGTCCCATTTCGCCCGAGGCCGCCCACCCCTCGGTGTGCAGCAATTGGGGGGAAATCTCCCTGAGCCATTCGACCAGGTGCCGGTTGACGCGGAGCACCATCTCCTCGTCGGCGGCCTTGCGAAGAGCCTCCGCCAGCCCTTCATCGACGAATGCGACACCGCCGGCGTCGTGCGTCACCAGGTCGGGGGTGGCTGAGCCGCCCGGCAAGCTCGTCCCGTACCTGCAAAGGCCGCGCCGAACGCCGGGTCCGGCCTGCTCGGTGTGCGTTCTTGAGCAGAATGCACGTGTCGGCGGAGAAGTATTTGCGCAAATGGCGCCACGGCGTGTTGATTTGGGCTGCGCTCGGCACGCCGACAAAGCCAAGTACCTCCGTCACGATCTCCTCGGGCGTCCGCCCCGCGGCACCGAGCAGCAGACTTCGAGGCGTTCGCCGGTGCACTTCGTGCAGGACCTCGTCCGCGGCGTGACCGCCCACGATGTCGCAGCGGCTGCCGGTGGGACGCCCTTCGCTCCACCACTCGACGACGCGTGAGACCGCGTCGTCGGCCGGGATGTGGTGGTGGCCGGGGATACGGGGCTGATTCACGTGACTACCTCGGAACGATATGACGCATGCCATCCGGCCTCCCTGGGGTCGATCCTCTGGGGGGCCTGCGCCTACGGCCGACGACAGAAGCGGACATCCCCACACTCGGCCTCATCGTCCGGGAACCGGAGGTCGCGGCATGGTGGTCGGTGCCCGACGACTACCAGGACATGCTCGCCATTCTCGTCGACGACGAGGTCATCGGCGCGATCCAGTTCTCCAAGGAGACCGACCCCGAATTCCGGCACGCCGCCATCGCGATCTTCATCACGGCGAGCCGGCACGGAAAGGGCCTCGGTACGGACGCCGTCCGCACCCTCGCCCGTTGGCTGATCCAGGAAACCGGCCACCACCGCCTGACCACCGACCCGGCCGCCGCCATCCGCAGCTATCGCAAGGTCGCTTTCAAACCCCTGGGAATCATGCGGGCTTACGGGCGCGACTACCGGACGGGGGGCTGGGCGGACGGATTGCTGATGGATCTGCTGGCGGATGAACTGACCTGAGGGACAGCCCGGTCGCCTCACCGCGTTTCCGCTCGGTAGAACTTCCGGTACAGCGCGATGGAGTCAGCCGGCGGCCGTAGCGGAACCCGGCAGATTTCGCCGGTGTCCTTGGCGACCACTACGCAGATACCGCCAGGACTCCTGGGGCGTCGGCGTTCTCCCGTCGGTGTGCTCCTCGGGTGCGGCGCGAGCTTTGCGTACACGAGATATCCGATGTCGAACTCGCGCGCTCTGAGCGGAGCCGGGGTGCCATCCGGCCAGAGAGGCGTGTACTCCGTGCGGGCAATCTCCAGAGCTTCCTCTGCGCTGGTCGGTACCGGTCGATCGGGCCGGTGGGCATCTGGCGCGTCGGGCGAGGTCATACGGGATTCCCCGCCCGCTCGGCGCGGTAGCGGGCGATGGCGGAACGCGGCGGGTGATTGGGCACAAAGGTCAGTGCGCCGTCAGTTTTGGAGAGGATCAGGTGGCTTCCGCCGAAGGAGCGGGGCTCGGTGGGCGGGAACGTGGCATGGACGAGATGGCCGATGTCGAATTCCTGGACGTGCAGGGAGGCGGGGGTCCCGTCGCGACAGCGGGGCCGGAAGTGGACGCGGGCTGGGTCCAGTGCTTCGCCAGCGGTCTTCGGCACGATGGCCGGGACTCCTCCTGTGCGTCGCTGGAATCGTTCTGCGTCATGATGCTTTGCCTTCGCCGCCGACGGCGCTGAGTGTTCGGGGTATTTCGTGTCAGGCGGGGGACTGACGCTGCTGTCGGTAGAGCTCGATGGCCGATTCCGCGGGGAGGTTGGGCACGGTGACGGTTTCGCCGGTCTCCTTGGCCACGATGATCATTGAGCCGCCGGCCGGAGCCGGCTGCGGTTCGCCGGATGCGTCCGTGTAGTCGTCGAAGTCGGCGGACACGAGGTAGCCGATATCGAATTCTTCGACCTGCATCGGAGCGGGAGAGCCGTCCGCCAGCGTGGGCTCGGCGTAGCGGCTACGGACGATGGCGAGCGCTTCGTCGGGGGTGGTGGGCGGAGTGGGATTGTCCTGCTGGCTGGCCATGTAGCTCCTTTGATGCGCGGGTTTCGCCTGGGTGCTGGCGAAGTGTTATGTGGGAAATTCGCCGACCACTCGGCGTCGAGCAACCCTACGGATGCTCGGCCAGATGGTCATTGGGATGCCGTCTGCGCTAATCTCCCACATTCAGGCCCTACCTGCGTTCGTCTTCGTCATGGACGCACGAATTCTCATCCCAGTAAGTGTCTGCAAATTCAATGCGCATGGCCGTGTCTCACGCCGTGTACGTTTTGTCCACCGTGAGGTTTCCTTCCTCGTCCCACTTCTGACGCTGCAGGTACCTCCCCTTGGGGCTGAAGACCGAGAACTCAGCGAGTTGGCCGTTCGGGTACCACGTACGCCACTCGCCAACAGCCACTCCCAACCGGCAAGTGCCCTCCTCCTTCTTCGACCCATTTGGGTACCACTCGGTCTGTGGGCCGGACTCGTAACCTTCGAGGTAGGAGACGAGGCTGATCACTCGGCCCTCTTCGTCGTGCGTAACGACTTCGCCGGTGAACGGATTGTCTTGGTAGTAGACGATGTTGCCGTCTTCCAAGTAGGTGTCTTCGTCGTCGATGCGCATTCGTTACTCCGAGGCGGGTGGCTCGTATCCTTGCGGCTCTTGCCTTCGATAATCGCGATTTGAGAAGTGGTAACGGCCGGAGAAGCTGGGAATGTCCCTGAGTATACAGTTGCAGTTTGCGCAGGCCGGTGCCGAGTCTCCCGGTGTGAAGTCAGGGTTGTCTCTGCTGGGGTTCTTGAACCAGCGGGGGTCGAACCGCATTTCCTTCAGCACTTCGCGATCGAGCTCGCCTTCTTGCTGCCGTTGACGCGCCCACAGCAATTCGTTCACGGCCTTGACCTCGGCATGCCGCAACGGCTGGTCCTCGTGGGCCTGCCCTTCCAGGATCCAGGGCACCCTCTCTCCCGGAATGGGCCTGCCGTTTTCGTCGGTCGCAGGCCTCTGGGTGGGCACGTCCGGTGAGTCCATCAGCGGATGCATCCACTCGGCCATGTCCATGTAGTTGTCTCGCAGCAACGGATGGAGGTGTTCCGGCGGAATGAGGTTCTTCGCCGTACCGTTGACGCCCTCGGTGATGATTCCGGTCCGTAGGTCGATCGCAAGGGCCGAGCACGGGCCTTCACGTTTCGTCGATCCCAGCTCGGCGTAATGCAGAGCGCGCTGGTGGGAAAGCTCCTGAAGGTATTGCTTGACCGGCTTTCCGTCGATCTCCGTGATCAGTTCGTTCTCGATCTTCACACGTTCATCGGTCAGGTCGATCGTTTCGACAATGGCGCCCCGCGACTTGTCCAGCTGGAACTTGGGGTCACTGATGTCCGGTGCGTCGCCCGGGTCCTCCGCAGCCCCGAAGCTGATGGGATCATCAACCCGTTCGTTGCTCGCCGACAGGGGCTTGTGCCGCTCGGTGGGCTCGTCGGCTTCGTCGCCCTGCTCTTCGTCGTGGTCGGCCGTCTGGTCGGCTTCCTCTTCCGCAGGGTCGGCAGGAGGCTTGTTGTCGTCTTCCTGCTGCGCGGTGTCGTGATCGTCGCCGGACGGCTCGGCCGGCCCGTTGGGTTCGGGCCGGGTGAGGCTCTCAGGGGTCGGTGTCGAGGTCGGCTGGCCGGTGTCGTCGGGGTTCTCGTCGTGCGAGTTCGGCGGTAGCTGGCTGCCGGGTGCCTCGGGCTCGCCGTAGATGAACGGATTGCGGTCGTGGCGAAGGGCGTTGGCGAGGTGCTGCGAAACGCTCGAGCCGTGGCCCTTGGGCGCACCTTCGTGATCGCTGGAAGTGGTGGGCTCCTGCGTATCGATGGGCGCATTCTCCGGCCCCGTAGTGGAGTCCTCGCCGGTAGACGCCTCGTCCGACGGAGTGTCGTCGGCGTCACCGGGCGACTCGTCCGCCGGGGTGTCGGTGTGCGGAGCGGGGGTGTCCTCAGGCTTGGATTCGGCCTGTTCGGTGGGGGTGTTGTCGGGCTTGGATTCCGTCTGCTCGGCCGGTGAGTTCTCGGGCTTCCCCTCCGCTTGGTCGGTGGAGGTGTTGTCCGTGTTGGTTTTGGTCTGTTCGGTGGCGTTGGGGTCCTGCTTGGGCTCGGTCTGCTCGGCTGCAGACTCGTCGTCGGGCTTGGGCACCGCCTTGTCCGCGTGCAGCGGCCGGCGGTTGGCGTCCAGCGGGATGTAGAAGGCGTGCGTTGCCTTGGAGATGTGGATGGGGTCGTGGCTGACCTGTCCGGTCTGGGTGTCGATCCAGACGATCTTGCCGTGGTAGTTCACGGCGTTGAAGGCATGGCCGCCGCCCCTGGGCTTGGGCCAGTTGACCTGGACGATCGCCGCCGATCCGTGGCCGGCCTTCAGGAGGTCATTGGCGATGCGGGCGGCGGTGTTCGGGTCCTTGCCCTCTCCGGCGTAGGTGTGCTTGGCGCCGCTCCAGCGAATCTGGTTCTCATTGGACGCCCGCTCCGGGGACCAGGTGTCGGGCTTGCCGTCCTTGTCGGTGTCGGGAGTACGGGGTGCGGAGACCTGCGGGTTGCCGAACCAGGTCTCCAAGAAGGAGCGGGAGCAGTCGGCGCAGTTGTTGCTGCGGCCGGGAACGGTGTTGCCGCCGTCGTTCTGGAGCTGGGCCCACGAGTCGAAGGGGTTGGCGAAGCGCTGCGGGGTGCCGTCCTCGTTGCGCGGCATGGCGTTCTGCAGCGCCTGCTGGTCGTGGGGGTTCGGAGCGAGCAGGCCGTGGGGGTGGTGGTTGAGATCGTTGCGGATCGCGCCGTGGGCGTTGGGGTCCCCCGCCTGGTTCTGCGGAGGTGTGGCGTTCTCCTGGCTGTTGGGCGGCTGCTCGTGCGTCGGCTGTTGCTGGTGCTGCGGTGAGTGCGGACTCTGCTGCTGATGATGGGGCTGAGTCTGCTGTTGGGGTGCTTGCTGCTGGTGGGGGGTCTGCTGCTGCGGCTGCTGTGTGTGGGGTGCTTGCTGCTGGTGAGGTGCCTGCTGCTGCGGAGCCTGCTGTTGGGCGTGCGGTGCCTGCTGTTGTGGCTGAGGCGTTGACTGCTGCGGCACCTGGTGCTGGGCGTGCGGTGCCTGCTGTTGCGGTGCCTGCTGCTGCGGCGTCGGCTGCTGGTGGTACGGGCTGGGCTGCTGTTGTGGTGCCTGCTGCTGTGGTTGCTGGTGGTGGGGGCTGGGCTGCTGCTGTGGAGGCTGCTGCGGCTGCTGGTTGTACGGGGTTTGCTGCTGCGGCTGTTGGTGCTGGGCGTACGGGTTCGGCTGGGGTTGCTGCTGGGCGTGCGGTGCCTGCTGTTGTGGCTGAGGCGTTGACTGCTGCGGCACCTGGTGCTGGGCGTGCGGTGCGTGCTGCTGGTAGGGGTTCGGTTGCTGAGGCTGCTGCTGCGGCGTCGGCTGCTGGTGGTACGGGCTCGGCTGCTGTTGCGGTGCCTGCTGCTGGTACGGGTTGGGCTGTGGCTGCTGGTTGTACGGGCTTTGATGCTGCGGCTGGGGCTGCTGGGCGTGCGGCGCCTGCTGTTGTGGCTGAGGCGTTGACTGCTGCGGCACCTGGTGCTGGGCGTGCGGTGCGTGCTGCTGGTAGGGGTTCGGTTGCTGAGGCTGCTGC
>NZ_JBHXFI010000016.1:127757-143868 GCF_042724075.1 Streptomyces sp. NPDC127097
CTGCGGCGTCGGCTGCTGGTGGTACGGGCTCGGCTGCTGTTGCGGAACCTGCTGCTGATGCGGCTGTGCATAGGGGGCAGGTTGCTGTTGCTGGTACGGGTTGGGCTGCTGGTGTGGAACCTGCTGCTGGTGCTGCTGGAACGGACCCGGTTGCTGCTGGGGGTGCGGGTAGGGCTGCTGCTGCGGGACCGGCTGCTGGGGGTGCGGTGCCTGCTGTTGGGCGTGTGGGCCGGGCTGTTGGTACGGCTGGCTGTAGGGGCTCGGCTGGTGTTGCGGTGCCTGCTGCTGGTGGTGCTGCTGGTACGGGTTGGGTTGTTGCTGCTGTTGCTGCTGTTGCTGGGTGTATGGGTGGGGCTGCTGGGCCTGCTGCTGCGTCTGGGCGTGGGCCTGCTGTTGTGCCTGGGCGTTCGCCTGGGCTTGCTGCTGCTGGGCCGTGGCGGGGACAAACGGCTGTCGGTTGGCGTCAAGGACGAGATGCCAGACCTCTGCGGCCTTGGTGTTGATGGGTTTTTTGCTGACCGCGCCGCTCTGGCTGTCGACCCAGACAACCTTGCCGTTGTGGTTGACGGCGTTGAAGACGTGGGCGCCGCCGGGCTGGCCGTTGCGCTTTTTCGGCCAGGTGACCAGGACTGCTGCCGATGCGCCGTGGCCGGCCTGGCGAAGCTCGTCGGCTATGCGGGCATAGCCGTCTTTGGAGTTCTTGCCGGAGGAACGGAACCCGGTGCCCGCATACTGCTCGATGTGGGCGGCACCGTCCCGCTCACCGGTCCTGTCGTCGATACCGCCCCTGCCGTCCGGGTCCATGGTGCGGGGCGCGGAGACCTGGGGGTTGCCGTACCAGGAATCCATGAAGGAGCGGGTGCAGTCGGCGCAGTTGTTGGACCGGCCGAGGACGCTGATGCCGCCGTCGTTCTGCAACTGGGCCCAGGGCTGGAACGGGTCGTTGAACGGCCGCGGAGTGCCGTCCGGGTTCCGCGGAAAGCTCGCCTCCAATGCCCGCTGGTCGCCTGGGAACGGCGAATACAGCCCGTGCGGAAAGTGGTTGAGCCCGCTCCGTACGTTGGAGTTACTCCGGACGTGCGGGGGCTGCGGGACCGGAGCCTGGTGGTCGGGATGCTGATTCGGCTGGTGCTGCGCCTGGTGGGGGTTTTGGTACTGGTGGTGCGGAGCCTGCTGCTGGTGGGGAGCCTGCTGCTGTGGGACGGGCTGCTGCTGGTGCTGCGGCTGGTGCGGGGGCTGTTGGTGCTGGGGTGCGTGCTGCTGCGGGTGCTGCTGCTGAGGGGGCGTATGGCTCTGGAGCGTGGGCTGGTGCTGCTGCGGCTGTTGCTGAGCGTACGGCTGCTGGTGGGGCTGCTGGCTCTGTACGTGCGGCTGCTGCTGGGCGTATGGCTGCTGGTGCTGCGCGTAGGGCTGTTGCTGCAGGTGGGGGAAGTTGGGGTTCGGTGCGCCGGGGTTTTGGGCGTCCGGGCGTGACGGAGCCTGGCCGGGGCCGTCGGCCTGAGGGCGGTCCGCACCGGGCGAGTCAGGACGCGTGGTGTCACCGCTCGGGTCGGCAGGGGTCTGCGGGCGGCTGTCGTCCTGGCTGGGCGAGTCCGGGCGATGAGGATCGGAGTTCTCGGGCCGGGAGCCGTCGTCGCGGGCGGGGCCGTCGAGACGGGGGTTGTGCGGGGGGCGGTCAGGGGTGGGCTGCTCGGTGTGATCGCGGACGATCTGCGAGCCGTCGGGGCGGCGGTTGTTGCCGGGGGGTGTGGTGGGGGTGTCGCGACGGGGCCCGTCGAGGCGCGGGTTGTGGGGCGGAGGCTCGGGACGGCGACGCTGGGTGGGGTCGTGGATGGCCTGGGAGCCGTCGGGGCGGCGGTTGGGGTCCGCGGGAGCGTTCCTGTTCCCGGTCTCGTTCCGGTGGCTTCCGCTGTTGCTGTTGCTGCCGTTGTTGCGGGGCGGGGTGGTGGCGGGGCCGCCCTGGGGTGGGATGGCGCCCGTCATCATCGGGCCATTGGCCTGAGGGCCGTTGGCCGGAGGGGTGTTGGGCTGGGCCTGATGGGGGGTGGGGGTGGCGGGCGCGCCCGTGTCGGCGGTGTGCTGGGTGGGCGGGGGCATGGTGGCGGTGCCCGCGGACTGGGTGGTGACGGTGGTGTCGTCCGGGTCGTCCACCGTGGGCATGGGGTCGCCGGGAGCCGGGTCACGCTGCTGGATGGGCTGGCCGGACGACGGGGCGTGCTGTACGGGGGCGCCCTGCGAAGGGGTGCCGGCGTGCGGCATCGAGGCGCGGCCGCCTCCCGCGGAGCTGTCCCCGTTGGAGGTTCCGTTGCTGCCCACGTCGTGAGAGTTGTCGCCGGCGGAGGGCGGGTTGCCGGGTACGGCGTCCGGGCTCGGCGAGGCGGTCGGTGCCTGCTGGGGCGCGTCCGGGTGCGCAGGCCCGTCCTGTTGGGGGGACTGGCCCGGCGTGGGCTGGGTGCTGATCGGGTCCGCGGCGGGGGCGGGGCGTGCCGCGTCCGGGGTGTTCTCGTGGGTCGGCTGCGTACCGACCGAGTCCGCGTCCGGGCGGGCGGCGTCGGGGGTGTGATCCGGGGCGGGCTGGGTGCTGATCGAGTCGGGGTCCGGGCGCGCTGAGTCAGGGGTGTTGTCGGGGGTGGGCTGCGTGCTGGGGGAGTCCGCGTCGGGGCGGGAGGTGTCCGGGGAGGGCCCTGATTCGGGCGTGTGCCCGGAGTCGGGGGTGGGGCCGCTGTCCGGAGCGTGTCCGGAGTCGGGGGTGGGGGACGTCCCGTACGGGCTGTCGTGGCCACCGGAGTAGCCCTCGTCGAAGGGGGAGCGCTGGTCCGGCGGCGGGAGGGGCTGGGACTCCGGGGTGCTGCGCGAGGGAGCCGAGCCCTGGGAGGAACTGTCGGCGGAGGTGCTCGGGTTGGCGCCCGCACCCGAATCCGTACCCGTACCCGAGCCCGTGGGGGAGCTGTTGGCGGAGTCCGTGCCGCCGGCGCCCGCGTTGTCCGAAGCGCGGGGGGTGTGGCTGGTGGCACCGCCGGTGTCCGAACCGCCGCGGTTGCCGCTGCCCGCGCCGTCGCCGCCGGAGTCACCGGAGGCGCGGCCAGAACCGCCCCCGTCGGAGCCGGTACCCGAACCGGCACCCGAGTTGCTTCCGGAGCCGCCCCCGTCGGAGCCGCTGCCGGACCCGCCGCCCTCGGCCCCACTACGGGAGCCGCTACCGGACCCCGACCCGCTGCCGGACCCGCTGGAACCGCCGTCGCTGCCGCCGTCCGTGGAGTCGCTGCCGTCGCTGCCGTGGCCCGCGGCGCTGTCCAGGCCGCCGCGGGCGCGGCGGCCGGCGCGGCTGCCGGCGCCGTCGCGGAGGCTCTCGCCGAGGGTTTCGCCGGTGTTCTTGAGGGCGTCGGTGGCGGCCTTCTGGCCCTCCTTGGCGGTGCGGCCGAGGTCGTAGCCCTTCTGGGCGCCGAAGTTCTGGTTGACGGTCTGGGCGATGAGGTCGGAAGCCATGGCCTGCAGTGCGGAGATCACCGGCTCCTTGGCGGCCTCCATGATGGCTTCAAGGAGCTGATGGGCGACCTTCTTGAGGATCCGGCGGACCGCCTCACGTGTCGCCAGCGTGGCCGCCGCGCCTCCGATTTCGGACAGACCGAGAGTGAACGGGGCCGCGGCCTGCGCCGCGATGATCTCCGTGGCCAGAATCACCAGCTGGACGATCACGGCGACCTTCATGCCGAGGACCAGCATGGCGGCGGCCTCGAAGGTGAAGGCGATGGTCTCGGCCGCCTCGCGGGCATCGCTCAGATACCCCGAATTGCCGCCGAG
The DNA here is from genome assembly GCF_042724075.1 of Streptomyces sp. NPDC127097. NCBI lineage: Bacteria > Bacillati > Actinomycetota > Actinomycetes > Kitasatosporales > Streptomycetaceae > Streptomyces > Streptomyces sp. NPDC127097. Next base: position 131,559 of record NZ_JBHXFI010000016.1, read on the forward strand.
CTTCTCCCACGCCTTGCTGAAACCCTCGATGGCATCACCAGAGTTCTCTCCGAGCACATTGTTCGCATAGGTGGCGCCGCGGGCCTGGTGCTCCGCGACCTCCGCCGCGAAATCACGCCAGACCTGCGCGCACTCCATCATTTTGTCTTCGTCTGCATGCGGCCAGTTGAAGCCGAGCATGTCCAGGACCCATTCAACGGCATCCGGTGGATTCAAAGACAAGGTGGAACTCCCCCGTAAAAAATGTGCATTCAGGCGCGTACCGGACGTGACCCGGACAGGTCACTACGGCAAAAAGTGTGGAGCGGCAGGCGTCGGTCAGTGCCTCGGAGGCGTGATGGAGGTACGGACATTGCTGTCGACCGTCGGGTCCTGCCAGGCCCTTTTGTTCTCGACGTGCTGCTTCATCAGCGACTCGTTGAAGTCCTCGTTCTCCGCATGGTTCTTGGACATCGACTTCAGTGCCTTGCCGATCTCCTGGAACTTGGCGACGAGATGACCCATCGACTCGTACATGCCGTCCCGCACACCCTCATAGACGACACCGAAGTTCTCGCCGATCTCGTCATCGCCCCACGGCGGGGCGCCGTCCTTGCTGTTGAAGGTCAGCAGACCGCTCAGGAATTGCTCGCCCTGCGACTTCTCCGGCGGCGCCTTCTCCTTGCCGTTGCTCGGCGGACCGGCATTCTGCTTGTGCAGGCCGTCCATCAGCCGCGCGACCGACGACGCGAAGTCATCGCCGAGCTTGATGAGGTTCGTCCCCCCGGTCTTGAGGCTCTCCACGTCCGTCTGGAACCCGCCAGCGCCAGCCACAACATCCCCCGTGCTCGTACTGGTTACTTCATCCGATTCAAGTCAAAGTTTAACGGGCATCGCTAATCGCCTGCCAGCTCCCCCGGCCGGCGGCCCGTCGGGCTCAGGAGCTGTTCGGGCGGTACACCCTGCGATAAAGCTCCGCCGCATCCTCCTCGGGGAAGTTGGGCACGCGTGCCACCTCGCCGTCGATTTTGGAGATGACGATGTTGCTTCCGCCCGGATCCGAGGGACGGCCAGTGGCGTCCTCGTTCGCCGGCCAGCCCGCATGGATGAGGTAGCCGATGTCGAATTCATACACGTACAGGTCGGTCGGTCCACCGGGTGAGCCGACCTCGGGAAAGTGCTTTCGACCGATCTCCAGGGCCTCTGCCTCATTCGTCGGCAGAGGGTGCGGCCCGAGCTGGGGACGGATCACGGGCGGTGTGGGGGGCAGGCCGGGGGCGCTGTCCGGCTGGTTGAATTCGGTCATCGTGCTGACTCCCTGTTGCTGATCCGGTGGACGGTGATCAACCTAACTCACGCCGTGGTAGGCCGATTGGTTGACGTCCGGGCGGCAGCAGCCGGCCGGCGAACCCGTGGCTTCAGCGCTCTCCTGTACAGCTCTCCAGCGTGTCCGGTCGGTAGAACTTGCGGAACAACGCCATGGAGTCGGACGGCGGCCGAAGCGAGGTCATACGGTCTCCAGACACTGTTCATCGAGCGGGAGCATCGGTCATGGTGCCAGCTCCCTGGGGCGGCTGGACAGGTGGAGGGGGCGCAGACCTCACCCGAACAGCACCTGTGACAGCCAGAATTCCAGCAGTTCCTGGTCGCCGGTGATGTCGAAGGTGTCGCGGTCGCCCGGCACGCGGCCGTAGATGAGGAGCAGGAGGTCCGTCAGGGGGGCGCGGACCGAGACGGCGGCCGGCTCCTGGGTGCGGCGCCAGGCGAGGGTGTCGCCGGTGAGGTCGACGAGCCAGTCGGCGGCCGCTTCCGGTGGGGTGTCCGTGGCGTGGAAGTGGAGGGTGCGGCCGGGGCCCAGGAGGGCGCGGCGGTCGGGGTGGTGGTCGAACATCTCGGGCAGGGAGCCCAGTTCCATCCATTCGTCGAGGCAGTCGAGGGCGACCCGCTGGTCGACGGTGAAGTCCACGCCGAGGGTGAGAGCGGCGTCCGCCCGGTGCATCACCGTCTCGTGGGCCATGCGGCGGGCGAAGAAGCGCGGGGAGCCGGAGGGGAGCGGGGTCCAGATCCGGGCGTCGGGGCCGGCGGCGCGGAGGGTGTCCGCGAGGAGCCGGGCGCCCTCGGTGAGCCAGGCGGCGAGGGCGGCAGGGGTCTCGGTGGTCTCGCGGGGGAGGACCCGGAGTGCGGTCTCCGGCGGGGGCTCGGTCGCCCGGGTCCGGACGAGGTCCTCGACCCAGCGGTGGGCCTCGCCCAGATGCCGGAGCAGCTGGGCGAGGTTCCAGTCGGGGCAGGAGGGCACCGAGGCGGTCAGGGACGTGCTCTCGTCGAGGTGGGAGCTCAGCAGCTCGGCCTGCTGGACGATTTCGGCGCAGTGGTCGTCGTAATCCATGGTGGCGTCCATGTCGTCACGGTAAAGCCACCCACTGACAATGAGCCGTCACCCTGCGTGAGTGGGCGCCGCCAGGCGGAAGCGGAGCCGGCAGATCACCGCATCGGTGTCGCGGCGGACCGCGTGGGCGACGACCGCGCCGCGCTGGTTCTGGAGCAGGCGCTGCCAGAGGTGGGCGGGTTCGGCCTCCGGGATCAGCACGGTGATGCGGCTGCCGGGGTGACGGGCCGACAGTTCGCTGACGTAGGCGGCGAGCGGGCGGCCGAGGGAGCGGGTGGCCGAGGGCAGTTCGAGGAGGTCCACGCCGGGGTTCCAGAGTTCCCAGTCGCGGCGGAGGGCCTCGGTGGCCGGGCGGTCCTCGGGGGTGTCGTGGGTGACGGTGACCGCCACCACCTCGTCGCCGAGGGACACCGCCGCGTTCAGCGCCGCGCCGGTGAGCCGGGAGAGGTGCGAGACGGGGACGACGACCAGGGAGCGGGCGCGGCGCGGGGGTTCCGGGAGGCGGCCCAGGCCCAGGCAGGCGCCGATCCGGGCATAGGCGCGGTGCACCGCCTCGAAGGCGAGGACGAGGAGGGGCAGCGCGGCGACGATCAGCCAGGCGCCCTCGGTGAATTTGGTGGCGGTGACGACGACCGCCGAGACGCCGGTGAGCAGGGCACCGATCCCGTTCAGCAGGGCCTTGCCGCGCCACCCGGGGGAGCGTTCACGCCGCCAGTGCCGGACCATGCCGATCTGGCAGAGGGTGAAGCCGACGAAGACACCGATGGCGAAGAGCGGGACGAGGGTGTTCATGTCGCCGCCGGAGAAGACCAGCAGCGCGGCGGCGACGGCGGCCAGCGCCAGCACGCCGTGGCGGTGCACCTGGCGGTCCGCCTTCAGGCCGAAGACGTGCGGGAGGTAGTTGTCCCGCGCCAGCAGGCCCATCAGGACGGGCAGGCCGCCGAAGGAGGTGTTCGCGGCGAGGGCCAGCAGCACCATGGTGGCGAACTGGACGACGTAGAACGCCGCGTTGTGGCCGAGCGAGGCGTCCGCGAGCTGGGCGAGGACGGTGACGCCCTCCACCGGCTGGAGGTGGAAACGGCCGATGAGGACGGACAGCCCGATCAGCATCACCCCGAGCAGGGCGCCGAGCGCGACCTCGGTGCGCTGGGCGCGCCGGACCGCCGGGGCCCGGAAGGAGGGCACCGCGTTGGCGACCGCCTCGACCCCGGTCAGCGCCGAGCAGCCGGACGCGAACGCCTTAAGCAGCAGCAGGGCGCCGACCGTGGTGGCGTGGTCGGCGACGACGGAGGCGTGTCCGTCGGCGGCCACGCTGGCGGCGGGAGCGGTACGGAACAGCCCGACGGCGATCATCGTCAGGACGGCGCCGACGAAGACGGCGGTGGGGACGAGGAAGGCCCTGGCCGAGTCGGCGATGCCGCGCAGGTTGAGGGCGGTGATGAGGGCGAGGACTGCCAGGCAGATACCCACCCGGTCATCGTGGAGGGCGGGGAAGGCCGAGGTCAGGGCCGCGACACCGGCCGTCACCGAGACCGCGACGTTCAGCACGTAGTCGAGGACGAGGGAGGCGGCGGCGAACAGGGCGGTGCGGCGGCCGAGGTGTGTCTTGGCCACCGCGTACGAGCCGCCGCCATTGGGGAAGGCCGCGATCACCTGACGGTAGGAGGCGACCAGGACGGCGAGCAGGGCGGCGATGGCGAGGGTGACGGGGAGCGTGAAACCGAGGCCGTGGCCGCCCGCCGCGGCCAGGACCAGCACGATCGCCTCGGGGCCGTAGGCCACGGACGCCATGGCGTCGAGGGAGAGGGCGGCCAGACCCTGGAGGGCGGTGAGCCGGTGCCGGGCGTCGGGCTCGGGAACGGCGGCGCCGCGGGGGGCGTTGGAGCTATCGATGCCGGCCCCGGAGTGCCGGCCGTCGCCCGTGCCGTCCGGCCCGTTGACGGTGGCTGCCGCGGTGGCTGCCGCGGTGGCGGTATCCGGTGGTTCCTCCGGTCGGCCATCGGCTGGGGTCACCTGCGGCATTGTTCGTCGTACCTCCGTGCGCACCGTGCGGGACCAGGCCAGCGTGCGGGGCTCGACGGCCGGCGCCCGCGGCCTTGGCGGCTCCTTGGCGGACGACGGGCCGTTCTTCACGGAATTTTGACGGGGGTGGGTAGGGTCAGGCTGTCGGAACGAGTGCCCGCAGGTCCTTGTAACGGACCAGGCGGACCCCGCAGAAGTCCTCGGGGTCGTCCTCCCATTCGAAGCAGGCGGCGATGATCCAGACCACGAGGAAGAGGTAGCCGCCCAGCCGGCGGCGGAACAGCCGGGGCAGCCGCGGACGGCTGGCGTCCGTTTCGCGGATGACGCGGGTACGGACGGCGAACTTGCCCAGGTTGGCGCCCGCGAGAGGGTTGCTGCGGAGGGAAAGATCGTTCGTACACGGATCCGGATCTTTCCATGCCGTGCGGGTCAGAACGCCGCAGCGGGCCGGGAGAAGTCGTAGCGGACACCGGTGAGTTGTTCCGAGGCCGCCCAGAGGCGCTCGCCGTTCGCGTCCTTCTTGGTCCAGGGGGCGCGGAAGCACTGGGCGGGCGCGCCGCGCAGTCCGCTGCGCGGGCCGATGAAGGAGTCCGGCCGCATGTGCGGGGCGGTGGCCGCGCAGAGGGTGCCCAGGGCGCCGCCGTCGGGGGACTGGGCGAGCACCTGGTTGGCCCGCTCGACCATGCGCTCGGTGGAGGTGCGGCCCTCCATCCGGACGCCCGCGGTCGCGAGATTTGTGTGGGCGTATCCGGGGTGCGCGGCGGCCGCGACGACCTGCGAGCCGGCCGCGGCCAGCCGCCGGGTCAGCTCGTGGACGAACAGGAGGTTGGCGCTCTTCGAGCGGGCGTAGGCGATCCAGCGGCGGTAGGAGTGCTCGCTGTTGAGGTCGCTGTAGTCGAGGTCGGCGAGGGCGTGCAGCATGCTGGAGACCGTGACGACCCGGGCGCCGGGGGTGGCGAGGAGCTTGGGCAGCAGCAGCCCGGTCAGCGCGAAGTGGCCGAGGTGGTTGGTGCCGAACTGCATCTCGAAGCCGTCGGCGGTGGTGCGGTGCGGCAGGGCCATCACGCCCGCGTTGTTGATGAGCAGGTCGAGGCGGTCGCCGTCGAAGTCGTCGAGGGCGGCGGCGAAGTCCCGTACGGAGGACAGATCGGCCAGGTCCAGTGCCCGGAACTCGGCCTCGGCGGTGGGGACTTCGGAGCGCAGCCGGTCCAGTGCGGCGATTCCGCGCGTCTCGTTGCGGCAGGCCAGCAGTACGCGGGCGCCCTGGCGGGCCAGTTCGCGGGCGGTGACATAGCCGATACCGCTGTTCGCGCCCGTGACCACCACCGAGCGGCCGGTCTGGTCGGGGATGTGGCTGGTGTTCCACCTGGTCACGCCTGCACTCCTCCGTAGGGGGCAACCAGGTTACGCCGCACGGTTGGGGCGGATGGGGTCGGAGGGGCGGAGGTGACGGGTGCGGCGCGCCCGGACACCGTCCGCTGCCGCCCCGGTCACTCCCCTTCGGCGAGGCGCTTGATCGCCGAGAGCCGGGTGTCCCATGCGGCGGCCACCCGGTCCATCCACCGGGCGGTGACCCCCAGCCGCTCCGGGACGACCCGGTAGCGGGCCTCCCTGCCCTCCCGGTGGCCGGCGACCAGACCGGCCCGGTCCAGGACCCCCAGATGTTTGACGATGGCCTGGCGGCTGACCGGCAGTTCCGCCGCCAGGACCGTGGCGGTCGCCTCGCCGTGCGCGGCGAGGGCGTCGAGTATCCGGCGGCGGGTCGGATCCGCCAGCGCGGCGAACACCTCGGCCACGGCGTCCCCGCCCGCACCGCTGTCCGCGCCCGCGCCGCCGTCGGCCCCCGTGTCCCTCGTCATGCCGCGAGCTGCTCCGTGTACCGCCGGATGTTCTCCACCTGGCCGGACCAGCCCTCGGAGTGGCTCTCGTACCCGGCGGTCGGCTGCCGGTCCGCGGGGATGCTGAGCGCGGCGAAGCCGGTCTCCACGACGCGCAGCCGGGTGCCGTCGCCCTCCGGGGTGAGGGTGAACTCGACGAGGGTGGAGTTGCCCTCGGTCGCCACTTCGCCCGGGAAGGCGCTGGCCCAGCGGTACGCGAAGTAGCGCGGCGGGTCCACCGTCACGATGGTGGTCGGGAACTGCCCGTACTCGCCGTGGTCGAGCTCCATGATGCCGCCCGGCCGCAGATCGACCGGCGTCGGTTTGCCCTGCCCGAACCACGAGCCGACGTGCTCCGGTTCGGTGAGCACGGCCCACACCCGCTCCATGGGCGCGGCGATGCTGATCTCCCGCTCGATGCGGTCCCTGCTGCCGCCCGCGCCGCTGTCGGCGTTCTGGTGGCTGTCGGTGCTCATGGCGTGCGCCTCCTGCCGTTCTCGGATCGGCTGATGCCTTACGTGCTACCCAATGGTTGCACGTGGCGACAGGAGGCGCAACCAATGGGTTGCGCATGGCAGCCCGGCGGGGCGCCGGTCTCAGCGGGGGCGCTCCCCGCTGCCCGTCCGTACGCGGTACGCCGGGACGGAGACCGACGGATCGTCCAGGCAGCTGCCCGACGCCAGGTCGAAACGCTGCTTGAGCAGGGGCGACGCCACGAACGGGCGGCCGTCGGCGGAGCCGGTCAGGCCGCGGGAGAGCACCTGGGCGCCGGTGAACGGGTCACGGTTGGCGATCGCATAGGGCCGCCCGGCGCGGTCGATGAAGAGCGCGGCCTGGGTGCCGTCCGGGAGGAGCGCGGCGACCCCGCGCCCCGGGATGAGGTCGTCCAGGGTGCAGACCGGGACCCAGCCCTGGGGACAGCGGATCTCGACCGTGGCGGCCGCGAGGTCTTCCTCGGTGCGGGCGAGCGCGGCGGTGGCGGTGGTCATCAGACGGAGGTCCCTTCCAGGGTGCGAACGGGCAGGGTCGGGCCGGCCAGCAGCGTCAGGTCCGGCTTGACCTGGTCGCGCTCCGGCACGAAGCGGACGGACGGATCGGGCGCGTCGGGCGCGTTGACGAAGGAGACGAAGCGAGCCAGCCGCTCGGGGTCGGCGAGGGTCTCGGCCCATTCGTCGCGGTAGTGCGTGACATGGGCGGCCATCAGGGCCTCCAGTTCGTCGCACAGCCCCAGGGAGTCATGGACGACGACGTCCCGGACGTGGTCGAGGCCGCCCTCGATCCGCTCCAGCCAGGCGGAGGTGCGCTCCAGCCGGTCAGCGGTGCGGATGTAGAACATCAGGAACCGGTCGATCAGCCGGATCAGTTCGGCGTCGCTCAGGTCCTGGGCGAGCAGATCGGCGTGCCGCGGATCGGCGCCGCCGTTGCCGCCGACGTAGAGGTTCCAGCCGTTGGAGGTGGCGATGACGCCGAAGTCCTTGCCGCGGGCCTCCGCGCACTCCCGCGCGCAGCCGGAGACCGCGGACTTGAGCTTGTGCGGGGAGCGCAGCCCCCGATAGCGCAGCTCCAGTTCGATCGCCATACGGACCGAGTCCTGCACGCCGTAGCGGCACCAGGTCTGCCCCACACACGACTTCACGGTGCGCAGCGCCTTGCCGTACGCATGCCCCGACTCGAAGCCCGCGTCCACCAACCGGGCCCACACCTGGGGGAGCTGGTCGACCCGGGCGCCGAACAGGTCGATCCGCTGGCCGCCCGTGATCTTGGTGTAGAGGCCGAAGTCGCGGGCCACCTCGCCGATCACGATCAGCTTGTCCGGGGTGATCTCCCCGCCGGGGATGCGCGGCACGATCGAGTACGAGCCGTTGCGCTGGAGGTTGGCGAGGAAGTGGTCGTTGGTGTCCTGGAGGGCGGCCTGCTCCCCGTCGAGGACATAGCCGTCCGCGCCGACACTGGGGGCGAGCGAGGCGATGATCGAGCCGACGGTGGGCTTGCAGATCTCACAGCCGTCGCCGTTCCGCGCCTCCGGGCGGCCGTGCGAGTCCAGCAGCTCGGCGAAGGTCGTCAGCCGCAGGGTGCGGACGATCTCGTAGAGCTCGGCGCGGGTGTGCGGGAAGCAGCCGCACAGCCCGGTGTCGATGGTGGCGCCGGACGCGGCCAGCTCGTCGTTCATCACGGCGGTCAGCGACTTGACGCAACTGCCGCAGCCGGTACCGGCCTTGGTGCACTTCTTGACCTCGGGGAGGGTGCCGCAGGAGTGCTCGGTGACCGCCGCCCGGACCGTCCCCTTGGTCACGTTGTGGCAGTTGCACAGCACCGCGCTGTCCGGCAGCGCGGACGGGCCGAGCGCGGCGGCCCCGCCCCCGGCCGCCCCGGCGGGCAGCACCAGCTGCTCGGGCGACACCGGCGGCACGCTGCCGGTCAGCGGGCGCAGCATGCCGTACGACTCGGCGTCGCCGACCAGCACCCCGCCCAGCAGCTCGCCCTCGGCGCCGATCACCAGCTTCTTGTAGACCCCGCTGCGGGCGTCGGAGTAGACCACGTCCAGACAGCCGTCGGCGGTGCCGTGCGCGTCGCCGAAGGAGGCGACGTCCACCCCGAGCAGCTTGAGCTTGGTGGACAGGTCCGCGCCGGTGAAGCCCTCGGGCGTTCCGGGGCCGGCGCCGAGCGCGTCGGCGATGGTGCCGGCGGCCGCGCGGGCCATGTCGTAGCCGGGCGCGACCAGACCGTAGACGCGGCCGTCGGCGGCCAGCGCGCACTCGCCGATCGCGTACACGGCGGGGTCGGTGGTGCGGCACCGCTCGTCGACGACGATGCCGCCGCGGTCGCCGACCGGCAGCCCGCAGTCCCGGGCGAGCTGGTCGCGGGGCCGGACACCGGCCGAGAAGACGACCAGATCGGTCTCGATACGGGAGTCGTCGGACAGGCCCATGGCGGTCACCGCACCGGCCCCGTCCGCGACGATCTCCTTGCCGCCGACGCCGGTGTGCACCTCCAGGCCCATCTCCTCGACGGTACGGCGCAGCGCGCGGCCGCCGCCCTCGTCGACCTGGAGCGCCATCAGCCGCGGCGCGAACTCCACGATGTGGGTGCGCAGCCCCAGCCCCTTCAGCGCCCCGGCCGCCTCCAGGCCGAGCAGCCCGCCGCCGACCACTACACCCGTGCGGGCGTTCTTGGCGTACTCCTCGATGGCGAGCAGGTCCTCGATGGTGCGGTAGACGAAACAGCCGGCACTGTCCTTGCCGGGCACCGGCGGCACGAACGGGTACGAGCCGGTGGCCAGCACCAGGGTGTCGTAGTGGACGGTCAGACCGGAGCGTGCGGTGACCGTACGGGCCGTGCGGTCGACGGCCGTGGCCGGGTCGCCGAGGTGCAGTTCGATGCCGTGGCGGGCCATGAAGTCCGGATCGGCCAGGCTGAGGTCGTCCGGGCTGCGGCCGGCGAAGTACGACGTCAGCTGGACGCGGTCGTAGGCCGGGCGGGGCTCCTCGCACAGCACGACCACCCGGGTCCGCTCGGTGACGCCGCGGTCGGCCAGCTCCTCCAGGAAGCGCTGGCCGACCATGCCGTGGCCGATGAGGACAAGGGTGGGGGTGGTGCCAGGCGCGGCGGCTGGCGTGGCTTCCGGGTGCGGCGGCATCGAGGTCATGTTCCTCAGCCTGCGGTCCGGCTGTTACCCGCCCGCATCTGCTCTGTTTCCCGGGCGGAACGCTGCCCTCAGTGGCGGGCGGGCCGCCGTGTGAGGCGGGCCCGCCGCGTCAGGGCCCGCCCTGGGGCGGGTCCGCCCCTGACTGACCGGGCGGTCAGCCCTTCGGCTGCGCCGGGCACAGCCGCCGCGGCTTGTCGTCGGTGCGCAGCTTGGCGTCCACACAGCCGCCCGGCAGACCCTCGTGCGCCCGGCTGCCGAAGTTGGCGGTGACGGTCAGCGCACCGTCACCGAAGACCGTGCGCTGCACGCTGCGGTCCCTGGTCAGCCACCGGAACGAGGTCAGCTGCTCGGCGCCGGCCGCCCGGTGCAGCGGCGAGAAGTACTTCTGGAGCGCCGCCATCTCGGGGCCCTTCTTCTCCAGCGTCGGGCCGTCGAGGACGTAGTTGAGCGGGGTGTTGTAGAGCATCGCCAGCAGCGCCCGGGTGGTCTTCTGCTCGGGCAGCTTCTCGTACGACAGCTCCCAGCGCTCGGCGTTGACCAGCGAACCGTGCAGCGCGGTCTCGTAGAGCGGTGCGCGGTACGTGGGGTCGTACATGGCGGTGGCCATCTGGCGGGGCAGCCGCACCGGCTTGAAGAAGGTGGCGGGGGCCTTCTCCGGGTAGTAGCCGCCCCATGTCTTCCGGTCCTTCTCCAGCTTCCACAGGCCGTCGTCGACCGGGGTGAGCGCGCCGTGGTTGTAGGCCACCACCTTGTTGGCCCACGCCTGGGCGCTCTCCGAGCCGAGAACGAGGTTCTTCGACAGGCGCTGCATCCGCGCCAGGCGGTTCACGCGGTCCTCGGCCTTGGTCATCTCATGGCCCTTGGTGTGGTCGCGGAACACCTCTCCCGTCGCATCCACATCGAGGAAGTAGCTGTCCGCGCCGTTGGCGACCATCGTGCGGGTGCGGTCGGCGAGGTAGTGCTTGGCCGGCTCGGCCTGCTCGAAGGCGCGTGAGCTGAGGTAGCAGCCGCGGCCGTGGAAGCCCGTCTGCGGGGTGCCGTCCGCCTTCCGTATACAGAAGTCGGGGTAGACCCGGCCCGGCCACACGGAGGTGGAGGTGTCGGCGCTCTTGGGGTCCTGGCCGTTGTCGAAGGTGTCGTACGGGCCGACGAGATAGCCCGCCTTCTTGGCGGCCCGCACCGCCTGCGCCTTCATCGGGTCGGCGTCGGCGTCGTAACCGAGCCACATCCGGTCCACGCCCAGCTTCTTCAGCTTGTCCACCCCGGCGGCGGTCCGGGCGTCGCCCCACACATAGGCGTGGAACGCGCCGAGCAGTTTGCCGTTGGCCGGGTTCTGCCGGATCTTCCGGTTCAGGCTGCCGAGCTGTCCGCGCTGGTTGAGGTAGGAGCGGTAGTCGGCGGCGGAAGCGACCGGGCTGCCGTCGGTGAGGGCGAAGGAGATCTCGTAGTCGCGGGTGCCCTCGCCGGCGTCGAAGGCGTGCTCGGCCGTGGTGCGCAGCCGTCCGCCGGTGGAGGCGAACTTCAGCGAGGTGCCGAGGTCGGTGGGGGTGAGGTAGCTGACACCGCTGCCGCCCTTGCCGCCCGCCCCGCCCATGGAGTAGCCCCACAGGGGCAAGGACAGGGCCTCGCCCATGTCGACGCTGCTGCCGGCCAGCCCGCCCCTCTCGGGGCCGGCGTTCCAGAAGGCGTCCTTCACCGGGATGTCCAGCCCCTCGCCGCGCGGAATCTGCACGGCGGAGGCGGCCCGGTCGGTCCCGGTCACCGGCCAGCTGACCGACCCGTCGCGGTCCGCGCGCAGCTTGATCCGCAGCCGCCCGCGCTCCGAACTCGCCGTGACCGTCAGCCCCTTGGCGGGGTAGCTCCAGCGTGCCCCGTCGGCCGTCCGCGTCACCGGCCCCGGCTTCCCGAGCCCGCCGCCGGCCGGAGCGGACAGCACCAGCTGCCGCCCGTCGTCGGTGCGCGCGTTCACCGCCAGCGAGGCGGTGTCGACGACGGCCGTGCCACCGCGGACGGGAAGTTCGAGCCGGCTGCCCTCCAGCGTGCCGGCGGCGGCACTGTCACATCCGGCCACGCCGAAGGTGGTCGCGGTGAGGGCGAGAGAGGCGGCGAGGACGCGGGTGGCGGTCCGGCTACGGCCGGTTTTTTCAGGGGACTTGGAAGCGTCGGAGATCATGGGGACCTGGATAGTCCCCGGTTTTAAGAGGGTTCTAAGAGCGCGTGGTTCTGCTGGAGTACGTCCACATGACGGATCCCCGTGGCCGGCCCCCTGCCAGGGAACGGACCGCGCTGAACACGACTCCGGACGGGCCCTAGGGGGTGTCCGCAAAGTCATGGGAGCCAGAGTTGTAGGCAGGCGAGGGTGACCATGGCCTGGTAGTGGGTGGCTCGTTTGTCGTAGCG
>NZ_JBHXFI010000017.1:0-132153 GCF_042724075.1 Streptomyces sp. NPDC127097
GGTTGATAGGCCAGATATGGAAGCCCGGTAACGGGTGGAGTTGACTGGTACTAATAGGCCGAGGGCTTGTCCTCAGTTGCTCGCGTCCACTGTGTAGGTTCTGAAGTAACGACCTGTGTCATTGCCGGGTTGTCATCTTCATAGTGTTTCGGTGGTCATTGCGTTAGGGAAACGCCCGGTTACATTCCGAACCCGGAAGCTAAGCCTTTCAGCGCCGATGGTACTGCAGGGGGGACCCTGTGGGAGAGTAGGACGCCGCCGAACAATTTTTAGAGGAAGCCCCTCGGGAACGAAAGTTCCCGGGGGGCTTTTTCGCGTTTCCGGCCGCTCGGTACGCTCATGGGCATGCGCTACGACCTGGTCATTTTCGATAACGATGGCGTCCTGGTGGACAGCGAGCCGATCTCCAATCGGATTCTTGCCGGCTACCTCACCGAATTGGGTCATCCGACCAGCTACGAAGATTCGCTGCGGGATTACATGGGCGGTGCGCTGCACCGCATTCACGAGGTCGTGCTTCAGCGGTCCGGGAAGCGGTTGCCGGCCGGGTTCGACGAGAGTTTTCATGCGCGGGTCTTCGACGAGTTCCGGCGGAGGCTGGAGCCGGTGGCGGGCGTGGGCGAGGTGCTGGAGAAGCTGGCCGCGGACGGGGTGCCGTACTGCGTCGGGTCGTCAGGAAGCCATGAGCGCATTCGCGTGGCGTTGACGAAGACCGGGCTGTGGGAGCGGTTCGCGGGGGCCGGCGGTGATGCCGGTGAGCGGATCTTCTCGTCGCAGGATGTGGGGCGGGGCAAGCCGGCGCCGGATCTCTTTCTGTATGCGGCACAGGAGATGGGGGTGGCGCCGGAGCGGTGTGCGGTGGTCGAGGACAGTCCGTTGGGCGTGCGGGCCGCGGTCGCCGCGGGGATGGACGTCTACGGGTTCACGGCGATGACACCGGCGGAGAAGCTGACGGAGGCCGGGGCCACCGCCCTGTTCGCCCATATGGCGGAGCTGCCGGCGCTGTTGCAGTAGGGGACACCGTCCCCGGCGCACGTCAGGCGCCCGGCGAAATCGGCGCTGTGATCCATCTACCCAGTGGTAGTGGGGAGTTCTAGGCTGAGCGGCCATGACGGCCCCCCGGGTACCAGGAGCGCGGCTGCGGCACGGCCGGGTTTCGCTCGCTCTGAGCTTCTTCATCCAGGGTGCGGTCTTCGCCCTCCTGGTGACCCGAATACCCGCGATCCAGGACCGCTACGGGATCTCGGACGGGCTGCTGCCCGTTTTCCTGGCGGCGGTGCCCGTCCTTGCGGGGGTCGGCAGCGTCGTCACCGAGCAGCTGGTGAAGCGGGTGCGGCCCGGCCGGGTGCTGCGAGTGGTGCAGCCGGTGGTGTGTCTGGCGCTGGCCGCCGTCGGGTCGGTCGGCTCGATGGCGCAGGCGGCGGTGGCGCTGGCGGTGTTCGGGCTGTCGGTGGGCGCCCTGGACGCCTCGATGAACATGCTCGGGGTGAGCCTTCAGCGGGCGTACGGGCGGAGCATCATGCTGGGGTTCCACGCCGCGTACAGCCTGGGCGGCATCGTGGGCGCCTCGCTGGCCTGGGCGGGGGCGCACTGGAAGCTGTCGCTGGCGCTGTTGTACGGGCCGGTGGTGGCGGTCCTGGTGCCGCTGGCGCTGCTCGTGGGCCGATGGTTCGTGGACCGGGGCCGGGAGGCTCAGGGAGGCAGCGAGGAGGGGCCGGCGGGGGCCGTCGCGCCCCTCGCGATGCGGCTGTTGTTGCCGCTGTGCATGGTGATGGCCTTCGCCTATATCGGGGACTCGACCGTCTCCAACTGGAGCGCCAAGTACCTCCAGGACGTCCTGGGGAGCTCCGAGCAGCTCGCCACCGTCCCGTACAACGTCTACATGGTCACCACGCTGCTCGGGCGGGCGCTCGGGGACCTGGGTGTGCGGCGCTTCGGGGCGGTCGCGGTGGTGCGGGCCGGGGCGGTGGTCGCGGCCGGCGGCTTCGCGGCGGTGGCGGCGGCGCCGGGGGCATGGGCCGGGATGGCGGGGTTCACGCTGCTGGGGTTCGGGCTCAGTGTGCTGGTGCCCCAGACGTTCGCGGCGGCGGGGCGCTACGCCTACGAGCGGCACGGGCCGGAGGCCGCGGACATGGCCGTCGCGCGGCTGAACATCTTCAATTACGTGGGCTTCTTGATCGGCTCGCCGCTGGTCGGTGCGCTGGGTGATGCCTGGAGCTATCGGGGGGCGATGCTCGTACCGATGGCCCTGGTGCTGGTGACGCTGGTGTATGCCCGCTCGTTCGGGGCGCCGGAGGCCCGATACGGTGACGGGCATGAGCGGCCGTGCACAGCTGATGTGGGATGAGGCAGTAACGGGCTACGACTTCGGGTCCGGGCATCCGATGGACCCGGTCCGGCTCGCGCTGACCATGCGTTTGGTGGAGGCGTTCGAGCTGGAGCGCGGGCCGCTGGAGGTGGTCGCGGCCAAGCCGGCCGGGGACTCCACGCTGCGGCTGGTGCATCGCGAGGACTACATCGCCGCGGTCCGCAGAGCCTCGGCGGACCCGGCGGCCGCGGACATGTCGTACGGGCTGGGGACGGCGGACGATCCGGCGTTCCCGCGGATGCACGAGGCGTCCGCGCTGATCGCCGGGCAGTCGGTGGGCGCGGCGGAGGCCGTCTGGCGCGGCGACGCGGCGCATGCGGTGAACTTCGCCGGCGGGCTGCACCACGCGATGCCGGGCGGCGCGGCCGGCTTCTGCATCTACAACGACGCGTCGCTGGCGATCGCCCGGCTGCTGGAGCTCGGGGCCGAACGGGTCGCGTATGTGGATGTGGACGTCCACCACGGAGACGGGGTGCAGGCGGCGTTCTGGGAGGACCCGCGGGTACTGACGATCTCGCTGCACGAGCATCCCCGGACGCTCTTCCCGCAGACGGGCTGGCCGGAGGAGACCGGCGGGGCGGGCGCGGAGGGCACCGCGGTGAATGTGGCGCTGCCGGCCGGGACCGGGGACGAGGGCTGGCTGCGGGCGTTCCACGCGGTGGTCCCGGAGCTGCTGGGGGCCTTCCGGCCGCAGGTGATCGTGACGCAGCACGGCGCGGACACCCACTTCGAGGACCCGCTGGCGCATCTCGCGGTGAGCCTGGACGCCCAGCGTGCGGTGGCGGAAGCCTGCCACGACCTGGCGCATGAGCACGCCGACGGCCGGTGGGTCGCGCTCGGCGGGGGCGGCTATGCGGTGGTGGACGTGGTGCCGCGCAGTTGGACGCATCTGGTCGCGATCGCGGCGGGCCGGCCGATCGAGCCGACCTCGATGGTGCCGGAGAACTGGCGGCACGAAGTCTTCCGCCGGACCCGGCAGTTGGCGCCGCACCGGATGACGGACGGCCGTACGCCGCGGTGGCGGGACTTCATCGACGACGGCTACGACCCGGCCGACCGGCTGGACCAGGCGGTGCTGGCGACCCGTCGGGCGGTCTTCCCGGCGCACGGGTTGCTGCCGTAGGCCAGCCCCCTGCCGGGGACCTGTAACGCTGTTACGGCGGCGCCCCGGGGCGAGGTGCTCCGCGGGCGCCGACGGCCGGCGAGCGTCGTCGTCCCGCAGCACCGTGCCGTCCGCCGCTCCCGTACGGCCGTATCCGGCACCGCGCCCCACGGATGTGTGACGTCCCGTCGGTCCGGGCACCCGAAGGCCGACCAACCGGACAGTATGGGAAGCGTGTTGGGAACCGGGGCGCTACGGGCGCACCTGATCGAGGCGCGGCTCGCGGGGACGATCGCGACCACGCGGGAGAAGAGTCTGGCGCGCTACCGGCTCTTCGCGGCACGCGACCCCAGGGCGCTGCTGGGGCTGGATCCAGAACGGGACTGGCCGCTGAGTGAAGTACTGCGACTGATGGGGCGGAAGTGCGGGGTTTCGGCCGATCCCGCGCACACTTCCGGCCCGGATGTGATCGACCCCGACCGTACGGTCGCCGCGCTGGACGGGTTCGCCGAACGGGTCGCCACAGCCGCCGGCCGCCGGGCGCCGGTGTTGATCGGCACCGGCCATCCGCACCGGCTGCTGGAGTTCTACGCCGCCCTCGCAGACGCTCTCTCGTCGGCGGGCTGCACCGTCCTCACCCCGGCGTATGGCGCCCGTGTCGACATAGCGACCCGGTTCGGAGTACGTCCCTGCACCCTTGAGTACGTACGGGGAGTCGCGCTGATGCGAGAAACCGGCGTGCGGGGTGCGCCCGGGGCCGGGGGCGTACACACCCATTCCCCGCTCCCGGTACGGACCGCTCTGGCGGCCGCGGCGGACGCTGCGGGGCCGCTGCCGGGGCTGGTGATCGGGGACCACGGATGGGTCTGCGGGGCAGGTCAGCTGGGCTTTGAGGCGATCGGGCTGGCGGACACGGACGACCCGGCGCCGTTCGTCGGCCAGGCCGAGGGGCGGGTGTCCGTGGTGGTGCCGCTCGATGACGCCGTGCGGGCAGCGGACTATCGGCCGCTGGCCCGCTATGTACTTAATCGCGCATGTCTGTCCCGATAGGCGGCTGTTCGCTGCTCCTCTTCCCCACTCGCATCACCCGCCCCTAATCTGGGGAGTGAGCGCATAGCGACGAAGAGTCACCGGAGGGGAAGCCGGTGACCGTCTTATGCGGAAGGTGCAGGTGTGACATGGCGGCAGACCAGAGGCCTCTGAACGAGGTCGTGTTCCTGACAGTGGCGGAGGTCGCCACGGTGATGCGAGTGTCGAAGATGACCGTGTACCGCCTGGTGCACAGCGGTCATCTGCCCGCGATTCGCGTGGGGAGGTCATTCCGGGTTCCGGAGCAGGCGGTGCACGACTATCTCCGGGAGTCCTTTGTGGGGGTGGAATCAGCCTGACGGGTCCGTCGCCGACCCTCGGATTACGCCGTTCGCCCGGCGGCGGGTAGGCTGGCCCGATGTAGGTAGTGTGGGCTCGGACGCCCCGCACCGAGTGATTCGAAGTGAGCGAGGGTAGTCGTGGGCTCTGTTATCAAGAAGCGGCGCAAGCGGATGGCGAAGAAGAAGCACCGCAAGCTGCTCAAGCGCACCCGTGTTCAGCGTCGTAACAAGAAGTAAGCGACGCTGATCGCGAATTCGCAGCCCCTCATCGCCTTGGCGCGATGGGGGGCTGCGGTGCGTTGTGGGCCGTACGGACGGTGGTCGGACGGAAATGTGGCCACGGGCATCCTGCGGTCATCACTGCGCAACACCGACCCGATAGCGTGGCCTGCACAGCTTGGCCAGTCGTGGTCGCGGCGGGAAGGAAGGGCTGATCTTGGGCAAGGTCGTGCTCGTCACGGGAGTCGCACGGCAATTGGGCGGCCGGTTCGTCCGCCGCATCCAGCGCGATCCCGACGTCGACCGGGTGATCGGGGTCGACGCCGTGCCACCGGAGCACCATCTGGGCGGCGCCGAATTCCTCAAGGCCGATATCCGGCATCCGGCCATTGCCCGGGTCCTGGCCGAGACGGGCGTCGACACCGTCGTCCATATGGACATCAACGGCACGCCGTTGGGCAAGCGCGGCGGCCGCGCCTCGGTGAAGGAAACCAACGTCATCGGGACGATGCAGCTGCTCGGCGCCTGCCAGAAGGCCCCGAATGTGCAGCGGCTGGTCATCAAGTCCAGTACCAGCGTCTACGGCTCCGCGCCGCGGGATCCCGCCGTCTTCACCGAGACCACCACACCGAAGTCACTGCCCAGTGGTGGCTTCGCCAAGGACGTCGTCGAGGTAGAGGGATACGTCCGCGGCTTTGCCCGTCGTCGGCCGGATGTGGCGGTGTGTGTGCTGCGCTTCGCCAACATCCTCGGGCCGTGCGCGGATTCCCCGCTCGCCGAGTACTTCTCGCTGCCCATATGGCCCACCGTGCTCGGCTACGACCCGCGGCTCCAGTTCGTCCACGAGGACGACGCCATCGAGGTGCTGCGGATCGCCGCCGCCGCGCCCCGCCGCGGCACGCTCAACAGCGGCACGTTCAATATCGCCGGAGACGGTGTGCTGCTGCTCTCGCAGACTTCCCGGCGGCTGGGGCGGCCGACCGTCCCGCTGCTGCTGCCGACCGTCACCTGGGCCGGTACGGCGCTGCGGTCCATCGGCATCACGGACTTCTCGCCGGAACAGATCCGGCTGCTCACGCACGGCAGGGTCGTCGAAACGACGCAGATGCGCGAGACACTGGGATTCCACCCGAAGTACACGACGGCGGAGACCTTCGCGGAATTCGCCCGCAGCCGCGGACCCGGGCTGCTGCCGCCCGAGTCCCTCGCCCGCACCGTCGACCGGCTCGCCGGCGTGCTGCCCGCACGCGGCGGCCCGACCCAGTGAGGAGTTCATCCACGATGGCGGACGCCAAGGTCATTCCCTTCGGCGAGGAGCCCCGGGCGCGCAGGAAGGCCAGGCGGGCCGGGCGCGCGGGACGCGGTGCGGCGCTGGCGCCCGTACCGGAGGCACGGACCGAGCATCCGCCGGCGGTGCCCCCGCGGCCGAACCCCGGGCGGTCCCTGGACGAGCGGATCGCGGGCGGGCTGGCCTTCCTGCGGCGGCGGATCACCGGCGACTACGAGGTCGACGACTTCGGGTACGACGAGGAACTGACCGACCAGGTCCTGATGTCGCTGCTGCGGCCCTTCTACGAGAAGTACTTCCGGGTCGAGGTGAAGGGGGTGGAGAACATCCCCTCCGACGGCGGTGCGCTGATCGTCGCCAACCACTCCGGGACGCTCCCGCTGGACGGCCTGATGCTCCAGGTCGCGGTGCACGACAATCACCCGGCGCAGCGTCATCTCCGGCTGCTGGCGGCCGATTTGGTCTTCGTCCTGCCGGTGATAAACGAGCTGGCACGCAAGGCCGGGCACACCCTCGCCTGCGCGGAGGACGCCCAGCGGCTGCTGGAGCGTGGTGAGATCGTGGGCGTGATGCCGGAGGGCTTCAAGGGCATCGGCAAGCCCTTCGCGGACCGTTACAAGCTCCAGCGCTTCGGGCGGGGCGGCTTCGTCTCGACGGCGCTGAAGGCCGGGGTGCCGATCGTGCCGTGCTCGATCGTGGGCGCGGAGGAGATCTACCCGATGCTCGGGAACGCCAGGACGCTGGCGCGGGTGCTGGGGCTGCCGTATTTCCCGATCACGCCGACCTTCCCATGGCTGGGGCCGCTGGGTGCGGTGCCGCTGCCGACGAAGTGGACGATCCAGTTCGGCGAGCCGATCCAGACGGCCGGCTATCCGGCGGAGGCGGCGGACGACCCGATGCTGATGTTCAACCTGACCGATCAGGTACGGGAAACGATTCAGCACACCCTCTACAAGCTGCTGGTACAGCGACGCTCGGTGTTCTTCTGAGGGAAGGACCAGAAGAACACCGAGCGGGCCGGCACCGGAGAGCGGGGCTACTTCGAGAGATCCTCGCCGTCGATGCCCAGACCGGGGAGCAGCCCCGGGATCAGCGGCGGGAGAGTGACGTCGGGGCGGCCGCCGGTGTCCTTGCGGCCGCCCTGGCTCCCGTCGTGCGGCGAGGGGCTGTTGCCCTTGGACGGCGGGTCGAGCAGCCCGCCCGTGTTGCCGCCGAGCAGACCGTCCTCCTGTGAGGGCGAGGCCGACGGGCGCGGGGCGTGCGAACCGGCGCGGTGCTTGCCGTGGGCGGACTTGCTGCCGGACGGCGCCGGGCGGTCGTCGGAGCCGGAGCCGGTGCCCGCGGAGGCGGGCGTGTCGCGGTGGTGGCGCTTGCTGTCCGGGGTGGGCGGCAGCAGCGAGCGGAGCGGACCGACCTCTTTGTCTATGGCGTCGAAGACCGAGCTGACCTCATCGCGGACGTCCGTGAGCTGCACCGGGAGCTTGTTGCGCAGATGCGACCAGGTGCCGCGATGGGACTTGGTGAAGGAGTTCAGCGCCTGGATGGGGTCGAGCGAGCCATCGCGCTCATACGCCGCGTGCAGCAGGCGGTGGCCCTCGCCCGCGTCGTGCCGGATGCCGGAGAGCGCCTTGCGGATCTCGCCGAGGGCCTCGTGGTCGAGGTCGGCGAGCCGGGCGCGTTCCATCAGCCGGCGGACCTCCATCATGCGGGTGGACGCCTGGTCGAGCAGGAGCCGGCCGCGGTCGGAGTCATCGTCGGCCATGCCGAGCCGGAGGTCCTCCATGCCGCGCTTGAGGCCGTAGAGGGAGTCGCCGGGAAGGGCGTCGGAGCTGGCCGCGGCGACGCCGCTGAACGCTCCGGCGGCGACGCCGACCGTCAGTCCACCGGCCGCCAGCCCCTTGGAAAAGCGGGAGCGCGGGCGCAGCCGGCCGATCGATTTCGTGGCGCGGTGCGCGCCTCTGTGGGCGCGCTGCTCGGGCACCCTGGCACCGTCGGACGGAGCGCCTTCGGCGAAGGCGGCCTCCATCGCGGCGATGAGCTGGGCGCGCTGGACAGTCTTGACCTCGGTGGCCATCTCGGGCCCCGGGAGTCTCCCGAGGCCGTCGGCGACCGCCAACAGCCGTGCTTCGCCCGGCGCTTGCGCCGGATTGTCGACCTGGTCCTCGGCCGCCGCGCCCTCGAGGACCTGCTCCTCCAGCGCCTGGGCGAAGGCGTTGGCCCGCCGGTGCACCGAGACATTTGCGATCACGGGCGGCACCTCCTCTCGTCATCCCGCTCGACTCCCCGGACTGGCTTTGACTGTCCAGATGGACCGGATGGTTGCACGCCGTGCTCCGCGGCCACTCGATCGAGTGAGTGGCCGCGGGTAAGGCGTGACCGCATGGAGCCTGCATCCCGCACAACGAGCGGCGCGGCACTCGGGTTACGCACTCACGATGATCTGACCGACCGGGTGCGAGTGGTCACCAAGAGTGATCGTGCAGCGGCGTGGGACGGGGCGTCGGTGCATGTGGACAGGGGGTCAGCGGGCGTCTTCGGGGAGCAGTCGCGCGAGGGTGCGGACCGCGCGGTACTGGAGGGTCTTGATCGCGCCCTCGTTCTTGCCCATGACGCGGGCGGTCTCGGCGACCGAGAGGCCCTGGAGGAAGCGCAGCGTGACGCACTCCTGCTGCTGGGGGTTGAGCTTGCGTACCGCCTCCAGGAGGGCGGCGTTGGAGAGCGATTCGAGGACCGAGTCCTCGGGGCTGCGCTCGACCTCGTTGGCGTCGAGCATCTCTCCGGTGGTGACTTCCAGGCGGAAGCGGGAGGACTTGAAGTGGTCGGCGACGAGGTTGCGGGCGATGGTCACCAGCCAGGCGCCGAAGTCACGGCCCTGCCAGGTGAACGTGCCGATGCGGCGCAGGGCGCGCAGAAAGGTCTCGCTGGTCAGGTCCTCGGCCGTGGCGCGGCCGCCCACGCGGTAGTAGATGTAGCGGTAGACCGTGTCGGCGTACTGGTCGTAGAGGCGGCCGAAGGCTTCGGCCTCGCCGGCCTGGGCTCGTTCGACGAGGTCCATCATGCGACGGCTGTCGCTGTCGGCGGGGCGACGGGCGGTGGTCGTGCCGGTGCCGGAGCGGCGGGTTCTGCCGGCGGCCTTTCCGACCGCAGCACTCCCGTCGGCCAGGGCGTAGCAGGGTCCGGCGGCGGGGACGGCTGAGGCGAATGCGGGGACGGCGTACGCGGTGGGGACAAAACTGCGCAGGTGGTCGACGAGTGTCGTACGCAGCGTAGCCAGGCCCGAGGCGTCAACCCCGACGTGTGGGTACACGGGACTCCCAGAGGCAGAGCTTCCATCACGTGCAGTGCGGGACCGTTCACTCCTCGTAGGGACGTGTGGGTTCCGGATTGCGTCTGAGGAGAATAACGCTTCGTACAGGCAGCGCTACACCCAGTTGCTCAAATCATCGATTAGTTACGGTCCGTGCCGGGTTGGTGGCAGATTCAGTATCGATTACTGAGCAACTATTGATCGGAAGGGAACGCAATCTGCCTGGTTGGAAGGCGTGTTGTGGCTGACCGACGGCAGCGGGACTGAGGGGACGGCGCAGGGGGTAGGGAGAGGGGATGGCCGTCCCGTCCGTTCGGTGATCGGGCCTGGTCAGCGGCGTCGGCGCTGGAGCGCGACCGCGGCCGCGGCGCCGCCGGCGAGGGCGCCGACACCGGCCGCCGCCGGGATGCCGATCTTGGCCGCTTTCCGGCCGGTGCGGTAGTCGCGCAGCCGCCAGCCCTGCTCCCGGGCGTGCTTGCGCAGCCTGCTGTCGGGGTTGATCGCATACGGGTGCCCGACGAGCGAGAGCATCGGGATGTCGTTGGCGGAGTCGCTGTAGGCGGCGCAGTGCGACAGGTCCAGGCCCTCGGCGGCCGCCAGTGCGCGCACCGCCTCGGCCTTGGCGGGGCCGTGCAGCGGCTCGCCCACCAGCTTGCCCGTATAGACACCGCCGACGGACTCGGCGACGGTGCCCAGCGCGCCGGTCAGGCCGAGCCGGCGGGCGATGATCGTCGCGGTCTCCACGGGGGCCGCGGTCACCAGCCAGACCTTCTGGCCGGCGTCGAGGTGGGCCTGGGCCAGGGCACGGGTGCCGGGCCAGACCCGCTCGGCCATGTACTCGTCGTAGATCTCCTCGCCGATGGACATCAGCTCGGCGACGCGGTGGCCCTGGACGATGGACAGCGCGCTGTTGCGGACGTCCGCCATGTGCTCGGGGTTCTCCGAGCCGGCCAGCCGGAAGTAGATCTGCTGCCAGGCGAAGCGGGCCAGGTCGCGCTTGTGGAAGAAGTGCCGCTTGTACAGGCCGCGGCCGAAGTGGAAGAGCGCGGCGCCCTGCATGACGGTGTTGTCCAGGTCGAAGAAGGCGGCGGCCGCCGTGTCCCCGACGACCGGGAATTCGGGCTCCGCCGGTGCCTCCTCGACGGGCGGGGCCTCCTGGGAGGACTTGCGGGCGGCCTCGGCCGCGGCCTCGCCGGCCAGCACGCTGCGGGCCGTGGCGGGGCGTCGGCGGCGAGGGATCCAGCCCAGGTCGAAGAGCGCCCCGGAGGGCATCCAGCCGGATCGGCGAGCGGGCGACATGCCGACAGCGTAGCCAGTTTGTTCGGTGCAGCCGGTTACGGGCGCGTGTCAGGAGGGACTGGGGAGGGGGAAGGGTGCATTACGGCCACCTCGGCGGGGCCTTAGGGGGTGGGCGAACGCTTCCCGTAGGGGATGGGAAGGCCCCCTGCGGGGCCACAACGTGGCGGGGGGAGGGGAAATTCCTCGCGGGGTGGGCGGTGGGGATTTCCGGGTGGGGTGGGTGGCGGGGATTTTCGGGCGAGGGGGCGGCGGGATTTGCGGGCGGCCGGCCGCGGGTGTCGCCGGTGGGTTCGGTGGGGAGGCGGAGGGCTCAGGCGCCCAGGGCCGTGCGCAGGCGTTTCGGGTCGACGCGCCAGAAGTCGTGCTGGGCGCCGTCGACGAGGATGACCGGAATCTGCTCCCAGTACTTGCGGTGCAGCTCGGGGTCCTCGGTGATGTCTTTGCGCTCCCACGACGCGCCGGTCTCGGCGCAGACCTTCTCGATCACGGCCTGGGCGTCGTCGCAGAGGTGGCAGCCCGGCTTGCCGACGAGGGTGACCAGCCGGTCGGCGGGGTTCTTGCGGGGGCTGCGGCTGAACAAGGGGGCCATGGAGTCATTGTGCCGGGTCACGGCGGTGCCGGGGCCGGTCGGGTTCGATTACCATCGGTGGGCGATTTGTAGGTTTCCGGGGGTATAGCGGTGAGGAGTGAGGGCGCGTGCTCCCGTCGGTGCTACCCGCTGAAACGGGTGGCGCGAGTGAACGGTGTGACGTGGGAGTTGGTTCCACGGAGGCTCGTTATGGCCGCGTGACCCCGGTCACTTTGGCCCGACAAAACGGACACCATCTTTGTGCACGCGTTCACAAAGACATAGCCTGCACAAGACAGGGCGGTCGGGTTCCATACGGTCGCCCGCAGCCCCGCTCTACCCGCAGGAGCACCGTGGCAACTGGCCGAACTCACCGACCGGCGACCCGAAGCCGAGGCATTCCCGAGGCCACCGTCGCCCGGCTTCCGCTGTATCTGCGTGCACTGACCGCGCTCTCCGAGCGCTCGGTACCCACGGTCTCCTCCGAGGAGCTCGCGGCCGCGGCGGGGGTCAATTCCGCCAAGCTGCGCAAGGACTTCTCCTACCTCGGCTCGTACGGGACCCGCGGCGTCGGCTACGACGTGGAGTACCTCGTTTACCAGATCTCGCGTGAACTGGGGCTGACCCAGGACTGGCCAGTCGTCATCGTCGGTATCGGTAACCTCGGCGCCGCGCTCGCCAACTACGGCGGCTTCGCCTCGCGCGGGTTCCGTGTCGCCGCGCTGATCGACGCCGACCCGGCCATGGCCGGCAAGCCCGTCGCGGGCATCGGGGTCCAGCACACCGATGAGCTGGAGCACATCATCGAGAGCAACGGCGTCTCGATCGGCGTGATCGCCACGCCGGCCGGGGCCGCCCAGCAGGTCTGCGACCGCCTGGTCGCGGCCGGTGTCACCTCGATCCTCAACTTCGCGCCGACCGTGCTGACCGTGCCCGACGGGGTGGACGTCCGCAAGGTCGACCTGTCGATAGAGCTCCAGATCCTCGCCTTCCACGAGCAGCGCAAGGCGGGCGAGGAGGTCGGGCCCGACAGCGGTGGGCCGGCCGCCGCCGCCCACGCCGCCGTGGCGGACGACCGCAAGGGACCTGACGGGGACATGCCCGCCGTGATGCCGGCATGACGCTCCTGGTCGTCGGACTGAGCCATCGCAGCGCGCCGGTGAGCGTGCTGGAGCGGGCCGCGCTCGCCCCGGAGGCGCGCGGCAAGCTGCTCCAGGACGCGGTGTCGGCCGAACCGGTCACCGAGTCCGCGGTGCTCTCCACCTGCAACCGCATCGAGCTCTACGCCGACGTGGACAAGTTCCACGCCGGGGTCGCCGAGCTGTCCACCCTCCTGGCCCGGCACAGCGGCGCCGGCCTGGATGAGCTCACCCCTTATCTCTACGTCCATTACGAGGACCGGGCGGTCCACCACCTCTTCTCGGTGGCCTGCGGCCTGGACTCGATGGTCGTCGGCGAGGGCCAGATCCTCGGGCAGATCAAGGACGCGCTGGCCGTCGCCCAGGAGCAGCACACCGCCGGCCGGCTGCTGAACGATCTGTTCCAGCAGGCCCTGCGGGTCGGCAAGCGGGCCCACAGCGAGACCGGTATCGACAAGGCCGGCCAGTCGCTGGTCACCTTCGGGCTGGAGCAGCTGGCGGCCGGCCGGGACGTCGAGGACTGGGCGCGCGGCAAGCGGGCGCTGGTCATCGGCGCCGGATCGATGTCGTCGCTGGCCGCCACCACCCTCGTACGGGCCGGCGTCGGCGAGCTGGCCGTCGCCAACCGCACCGTCGAGCGCGCCGAGCGGCTGGTGCGGATCCTCACCGAGCCGGGCGGGACCGGCGCCGTCACCGGGCTCGCCGCCCGTGCGGTGGCGATGACCTCCGTCCCGCAAGAGCTGGCGCTCGCCGACGTCGTGATCTCCTGTACCGGCGCGACCGGCCTGGTCCTGGCGGGCGAGATGGTCGCGGCCGCGCGCGACGGGCGCACGGCGCCGCTGGCGCTGCTCGATCTCGCCATGCCGCGGGACATAGATGCCGCGGTGCACCGGATCGAGGGCGCGCACCTCGTCGACATCGAGTCGCTGGCCGATGCGTCCGCGGACGCGCCGATGGCGGCCGACGTGGACAAGGTGCGCGGCATCGTCTCCGACGAGGTCGCCGCCTTCGGCGCCGCCCAGCGGGCCGCGCACATCACCCCCACCGTGGTCGCGCTGCGCACCATGGCCGCGGACGTCGTCGCCGGTGAGATCACCCGGCTCGACGGCCGCCTTCCCGACCTGGACGACAAGCAGCGCGCCGAGATCACCCAGACCGTGCGCCGCGTCGTCGACAAACTCCTGCACGCGCCCACCGTCCGGGTCAAGCAGCTGGCCAGCGAGCCCGGCGGCGCCGGGTACGCGGACGCCCTGCGGGAACTCTTCGACCTCGACCCCCAGACGGTCGCCGCCGTCAGCCGGGCCGACACGCGCGCCGACAGGCACGATGCACGGGAGCGGGCATGACCGACAGCACCACGAGAGCACTGCGGCTGGGCACGCGGCGCAGCAAGCTCGCCATGGCCCAGTCCGGGCAGGTCGCCGAGGCGGTGCGCGCACTGACCGGCCGTCCCGTCGAACTGGTGGAGATCACCACCTACGGCGACACCTCCCGCGAGCACCTCGCGCAGATCGGCGGCACCGGTGTGTTCGTCTCCGCGCTGCGGGACGCGCTGCTCGCCGGGGAGATCGACTTCGCCGTTCATTCGCTCAAGGACCTGCCCACCACGCAGCCCGAGGACCTGACGCTGGCCGCGATACCCGTACGGGAAGACCCCCGGGACGCGCTGATCGCCAGGGACGGGCTCACCTTCGAGCAGCTGACCGCCGACGAGGGCCGGGTGGCCCGCATCGGCACCGGCTCTCCCAGGAGGATGGCGCAGCTGAACGCCTGGGCCAGGTCGCTGGGCCGGCGTGTGGAGACCGTGCCGATACGCGGGAACATCGACACCCGCATCGGCTTCGTCGAAAAGGGCGAACTGGACGCGGTCGTACTGGCCGCCGCCGGACTCACCCGCATCGGCCGGATCGACGAGGCGACACAGCTGCTGTCGCCCGACGTGGTTTTGCCTGCCCCCGGCCAGGGGGCGCTGGCGATCGAGTGCGCCGCGGTCAACGCGGACCTCGCCGCCCGGCTCGCCGAGCTCGACGACCCGGACACCCGGGCCGCCGTGACCGCCGAGCGATCCCTGCTCGCCGCCCTGGAGGCCGGCTGTTCCGCACCCGTCGGAGCACTGGCCGACCTCAAGCGTGACGAGCAGGCTGTCACCGAATTGCATCTGCGCGGTGTCGTCGGCACGACCGACGGCAGCACGCTGGTGCAGATGTCCACCACCGGGCACGTACCCGCCTCTCCCGACGATGTCTCGACCCCGCTGCACATGGGCCGTGAACTCGCCGCCGAGATGCTCGCAAAGGGTGCGGCCGGTCTTATGGGGGAGCGAGCACTTTGAACCCCACCGCCCCAAACCACTCCGCCTCCGGTCAGGTCACCTTCCTGGGTGCCGGGCCGGGAGACCCGGGTCTGCTGACGCTGCGTGCCGTGGAGGCGCTGGCCTCCGCGGACGTACTGATCGCCGACCCGCAGGTGCTGGACGTCGTGCGCGGGCATGCCCGCGCACAAGTGGACACACCACAGGCATCAGCTGACGAGGCATCAATCCCCGTCACCACCAATGGCGTTTCAGCCCTTAGGGACACCGCCAATCTTGTCATGGCGGCCGCCCGTGCGGGCAAGCGGGTCGTGCGTGCCGTCAGCGGAGACCCCGGCCTCGACGGGTACGTCGCCGAGGAGATGCTGGCCTGCGCCGCCGAAGGCATCGTCTTCGAGGTCGTGCCCGGCATCGCCGCGGCCGTCGGCGTGCCCGCGTACGCCGGTGTCCCGCTGCGTGACGCGCAGGGCACCGACGTCCGCTTCGTCGACGCCCGCACCGCCGATGCGCGCTGCTGGGCCGAGGTGGGTGCCAGCGACGCCACCGCCGTCGTCTCCACCTCCCTCGACTCGGTGGCCGCGGCCGCCGGTGAGCTGGTGTCCGCGGGCCGCAAGCCG
The DNA here is from genome assembly GCF_042724075.1 of Streptomyces sp. NPDC127097. NCBI lineage: Bacteria > Bacillati > Actinomycetota > Actinomycetes > Kitasatosporales > Streptomycetaceae > Streptomyces > Streptomyces sp. NPDC127097. The sequence goes on from NZ_JBHXFI010000017.1 coordinate 15,589, forward strand.
GACACCCCGCTGTCCGTCACCGTCGCCGGCACCACCACCCGCCAGCGCACCTGGACCGCCACCCTCGGGTCGGTCGCGCAGGTGCTCAAGGCCGCCAAGGTGCTGCCGTCGCCGGACGGCGGCCAGCCGGTCATAGCCGTGGTCGGTGAGCGCAGTGCCGCCGCGCAGCGCGACCGCCTTTCGTGGTTCGAGTCCAAGCCGCTCTTCGGCTGGCGGGTGCTCGTGCCGCGTACGAAGGAGCAGGCCGCCTCGCTCTCCGACCAGCTCGTCTCGTACGGCGCGGTGCCGCACGAGGTCCCGACCATCGCCGTCGAACCGCCGCGCACCCCGCAGCAGATGGAGCGCGCGGTCAAGGGCCTGGTCACCGGCCGCTACGAGTGGATCGCCTTCACCTCGGTCAACGCCGTCAAGGCCGTCCGGGAGAAGTTCGAGGAGTACGGCCTGGACGCCCGCGCGTTCGCCGGGATCAAGGTCGCCGCGGTCGGCGAGCAGACCGCCAAGGCGCTGGTCGCCTTCGGTGTGAAGCCCGACCTGGTGCCGAGCGGGGAGCAGTCCGCCGCCGGCCTGCTGGAGGACTGGCCGCCCTACGACCCGGTCTTCGACCCGATCGACCGCGTCTTCCTGCCGCGCGCCGACATCGCCACCGAGACCCTGGTCGCCGGGCTGATCGAGCTGGGCTGGGAGGTCGACGACGTCACCGCCTACCGGACCGTGCGCGCCTCGCCGCCGCCGGCCGAGACCCGGGAAGCGATCAAGGGCGGTGGGTTCGATGCTGTGCTCTTCACCTCGTCGTCGACGGTCCGGAACCTGGTCGGTATCGCGGGCAAGCCGCACAACGTGACGGTGATCGCCTGTATCGGCCCGGCGACTGCCAAGACGGCCGAGGAGCACGGGCTGCGGGTCGATGTCATGTCGCCTGAGCCGTCGGTGCACAAGCTGGCCGAGGCGCTCGCGGACTTCGGGGCGGCGCGGCGCGATGCCGCGATCGAGGCCGGGGACCCGGTTACGCGGCCGAGCGAGCGGCGGCCGGGGTCGCGTCGGCGGGCTCGTAGCTGAGCGGCTGTAAGGCAGTAGGAACGGCTGAGGGGCGCCTCTTTGCGGGGCGCCCTTCGGCTTGTCCGCCGTTAGTGCTTCGAGGCGTACGGCAGGAAGTCGGCCCAGGTGGTGGGGGTGAAGGTGAGACGGGGGCCGTCGGGGTTCTTGGAGTCGCGGATGAGGATGGTGCCGGGGGCGGTCGCGACCTCGAGGCATTCCGGACCGTCGCCGGTGCTGTAGCTGCTCTTTATCCATGCCAGGGCGGAGCCGTTCCCGCCGGAGGACTTGAGGGTCATGTCTCTCCCCGCACTTTGTCGATGAAGGCAAGCGACTCCCGTGGCGTGAGCGCCTGCGCCCGGATCATGCCATAGCGCAATTCGAGGGTCTGGAGCTCTTTGGGATTGGAGATCACCCGGCTGATGAGCTGGCTCTCGTTGTGCCCGACGGTGGAGCCATCCTTCAGCCTGAGTAGCTGGAAGGGCCCTTCGAGCCCCGCATTTTCTTCGCGGCTCAGGGGCAGCACCTGGATCGACACGTTCGACAACTGCCCCACCTCCAACAACCGTTCGAGCTGACTGCGCAGCACCATTGTGCCCCCGGTGCACCGTCGTAAGGTCGCTTCGCACTGTACGAAGTTGAGGACCGGCAGCCCCGTCTTGGTGCTGATGATCCCCTGACGGTCCACGCGACCCGCAACGCGCCGCTCCACCTCGTTCTGGGGGAACGGCGGCTGCCGGTTTCCGATCACCGCTCGCGCGTAGTCCTCCGTCTGCAACAACCCATGAATCACGGAGTTGTTGTACGCACACAGCTCGACCGACTCCGCCTCCATCTTCTTCAAGTCCCGTACCTTCTTCGGGTACCGGATCTCCGCCACGTCCGCCTTCAGCGCAGCGAGCTTGCCGCCCGCTCCCAGGGCCTCGTCCGCCCGGTCCAGGAACTCCGGCCGGGGAATCCGGCGGCCCCGTTCCACCGAGGAGACCAGCTCCTCCCCGTAGCCGATCGCGGTCCCGAATTCCGCCTGGGTGAGACCGGCCGCCTCCCGCCACAGCTTCAGCTGCCGTGCCACGGCCTTCATTACGGCCCCGGCCTCGTCGTCGTCCATGCCGGCGTCCCAGTCGTCCATGTGCGCTGCCCTCCGTCCAGCCGCTGGGATTCAACTTCTGCCGCCGGAACGCCGTCACCCCGTACGGCCCGGACAGCGCCGGACCGCACCCGGACAGTCACCGTCAGCACGGCCTCCGGTACTTCTCAGGCTAGATACGCACGACCACGCTGTGTGACGTGAATCAGCGAATCGCCCGAACCAGCAATTCCGTTACCGCGCTCGCCGTCGGCTCCGCCCCGGCGCTCCGGTTCTCCGTGCCGCTCTCCGCCACCCGGCGGGGAGCACGGCTGGCCCGGCTCCTGGCCACGGAGCAACTGCGCTCGTGGGGGCTGCCGTTCGACCCTTCCCTGTTGCTCGTCGGCGAGCTGGCAACAAACGCGGTGCTGCACGGCCGGGTCCCCGGGCGGTGCTTCCGACTCGGCCTCAGCGTCTCCTCGCCCGCCACGCTCCGTATTGAAGTCACCGATACGCGCGGTGATCGCCTGCCCGTTCCTCTGCCGGGGGCCGGTGGCTCGCCGGCGGAGTCGGGGCACGGGCTGCTGCTCGTGGGGGAGTTGGCGGACCGATGGGGAGTCGAGGAGGGGCCGGTGCCGTGCAAGACCGTGTGGGCGGAGGTCGATCTCGGTGCCGGCCGCTGAGCCCCGGACCGGCGCCCGGAAAGGCGGGACCCGGTGGGCCGGACGTCGGCGCGGCGGCCGGTCAAGAAGAAAGAACCCCGGGAGAGAACCTTCCAAACCCACCAAACCCCGCGTACGTCACTCGTGGGGGTGAACCGGCTCAACTCGGCTGGCGCGCGGCCGACTTGGGTGGGCAGTCTCGGGCCTGACCACCGCAGACATGCGACGGCCCCCGCCGGGACTGCCATCCCAGTGCGAGGGCCTGACCATAAAAGGAAGCTGAACCTTCCCCATGGCTGAAGAGAACCCTAACCGTGCCGTGCGCCCTTATTCGCGAGTTCGGCGAAGTGCCACCCACAGTGGGGTGACGCATGTCCGGCAGTACCAGCCGGACCGGTACACGATCATCGGCAATCACCTCGCCCAGCACCGCGACCTGTCCCTGACCGCGATCGGGGTGGGCACCCACATCCTGTCGCTGCCCGAGGGGGCGTCGGTCGACAGCGGAGCGGGAGGCGGCACCGCCGGAGGCCCCGGAGCCGCCCCGGCCGCACGCACCGGCCCCCGCCGCCGAAGCGCCGTCCGGCGAGCACCACGCCGCTGCCCGCGCCCTCCTCGTATCGCTGCGCCGTACCGACGACCGGCTCACCCTCCCCGAACGGGACGTGTGCCGCCTCGCTCCCGACGTCGCCGCCTGGTTTGAGAACGGTGCCAGCACTGCGGCCGTGTGCCGCACCCTGACGGCGGGCCTCCCGCCGGACCTGGAGAACCCGGCGGGGTTGCTCGCCCACCGTCTCCGGGAGCTGCTTCCGCCGCCGCTTCCCGCAGACCCCGAGACCCCGCCGGGCCCTGACAGGGGCGAGGTTCGGCCACCTCGGCCCGCTCCCTTCCAGACCTGTGACGGCTGTGAGCGGGCCTTCCGGGGCCGGGAACCGGGGCTCTGCCGGGACTGCCGAGGCGAGCCGGTGACCCGTGATCCCGCTGTCGTGGCTGATCCCGCTGTCGCGGCCTGAGCGGGCCCGGCGGACAGGCCGCCGGACCCGTCCCCTCCGACGACCCGTCGGCAAAGGCAAGCACAAAGCGGGCGTAGCGTGTTCGGTATGACGAAGTACGGAAGCTTCCCAGGGGCGCGGCCGCGGCGCCTGCGCACCACCCCCGCCATGCGGCGGATGGTCGCGGAGCACCGGCTGCATCCGGCGGACCTGATCCTCCCGGCGTTCGTCCGCGAGGGGATCAGCGAGCCGGTGCCGATCTCCGCCATGCCGGGCGTCGTCCAGCACACCCGCGACACGCTGCGCAAGGCCGCCGTCGAGGCGGTCGAGGCCGGGGTCGCCGGGATCATGCTGTTCGGGGTGCCGGAGGACGCCAAGAAGGATGGCGTCGGTACGGCGGGCACCGATCCGGACGGCATCCTCCAGGTCGCCATCCGGGACGTGCGGGCCGAGGTCGGCGACGACCTCGTGATCATGTCGGATCTGTGCCTGGACGAGTACACCGACCACGGGCACTGCGGTGTCCTGGACGCCGACGGCCGGGTCGACAACGACGCGACGCTGGAGCGCTACGCCGAGATGGCGCAGGTCCAGGCCGATGCGGGTGTCCATGTCGTGGGGCCCAGCGGGATGATGGACGGCCAGGTCGGTGTGGTCCGGGACGCCCTGGACCAGACCGGGCACGAGGATGTGTCGATCCTCGCCTACACCGCGAAGTACTCCTCCGCCTTCTACGGGCCCTTCCGCGAGGCCGTCGGCTCGTCGCTCCAGGGCGACCGCAAGACCTACCAGCAGGACCCGGGCAACCTCCGTGAGTCGCTGCGCGAGCTGGCGCTCGACCTGGAGGAGGGCGCCGACATGGTGATGGTCAAGCCGGCGCTGCCCTACCTGGACGTGCTGGCGAAGATCGCGGACGCGGTGGAGGTGCCGGTGGCCGCGTATCAGATCTCCGGTGAGTACGCGATGGTCGAGGCCGCCGCCGAGAAGGGCTGGATCGACCGGGACAGGGCGATCCTGGAGACGCTGACCGGCATCAAGCGGGCCGGGGCGAACATGATCCTCACGTACTGGGCGACGGAGGTGGCGCGGGGGCTGTGAGGCCCCGGCGGCCGTCCGTCGCAGCTGCTCCCGTCCCCGGTGTCCGGGGGCGGGAGCAGCGCTGTATGGGCGTGACGTTTTGTCTGCCTGGTTCCGGGCACGCACCGGTTGTCAGGGAAGACCGCGACCGGACCGAGGAGCGAGTCACCATGACTGCCAAGCGCAAGATGCAGGCCAAGGGCGCCCAGGTCATCGGCGCCATGAAGGAAGTCGTTGGCAAGGCGACGCACAACCGCAAGCTGGAGGCCGAGGGCAAGGCGGAGAAGACCGCCGGTCAGGGCCTCGATGTGAGTGAGAAGGCCAAGGACGAGGTGCGTAAGCGCTGGCCGTGAGGGCCACCCGGTGTCGCTGTCCCTGCCCTGGAGACCAGTACGGCCCCGTACCTCACGTGTGAGGTACGGGGCCGTTGTCGGGAGCGGCGGGCGGCCGGCCCGGCGCGCGCCGGTCAGAGGCGCTCGGGCGTCCGGATGCCGAGCAGCGCCATGCCCTGGTGGAGGGTGCGGGCGGTCAGCTCGCACAGGAACAGCCGGCCCGCGATCTGGTCCGGGCCGCCCTCGGCCTTCAGGACCGGGCACTGGTCGTAGAAGGTCGTGAACAGCGAGGCGAGGCCGTAGAGGTACGCGGCGAGCTTGTGCGGCTCGTACGACGCGGCGGCCTCGGCGACGGTCTCGCCGAACTGGTCCAGGTGCAGGCCCAGGGCCCGCTCGGCCGGGGCCAGCGGCAGCTCCGGGTGCGCCGCGGGGGCCGCGTCACCGGCCTTGCGGAAGATCGACCGGATCCGGGCGTAGGCGTACTGGAGGTACACCGAGGTGTCGCCGTTCAGCGAGACCATCTGGTCCAGGTCGAACTTGTAGTCGCGGCTCGGCGAGGTCGACAGGTCCGCGTACTTCACCGCGCCGATGCCCACCTGCGCACCGTTCTCGGTGATCTCCTGCTCGGTCAGGCCGATCGCCGCGCCCTTCTCGCGCACCACCGCGGTCGCCCGCTCGGCCGCCTCGTCGAGCAGGTCCTCCAGGCGTACGGTCTCGCCCGCACGGGTCTTGAACGGCTTGCCGTCCGCACCGAGGACCGTGCCGTAGCCCATGTTGTGCGCGGTGATGTCGTCGCTCAGCCAGCCCGCCCGGCGGGCCGTCTCGAAGACCATCCGGAAGTGCAGCGACTGGCGGACGTCGACGACGTACAGCAGCGTCGTCGCCTTCAGGTCGAAGACGCGGTCGCGGATCGCGGAGAGGTCGGAGGCCGCGTAGCCGAAGCCGCCGTCCGCCTTCTGCACGATCAGCGGCACCGGCTGGTCGTCCTTGCCGCGGATCTCGTCGAAGAAGACCACCAGCGCGCCCTCGGAGCGGACGGCGACGCCCGACTCCTCCAGCAGCCGCGCCGTCTCGGCCATCATGTCGTTGTACGCGGACTCGCCGACGATCTCGTCGTCGCGGATCTCCATGTCCAGCTTCTCGAAGACCGAGTAGAAGTAGACCTTCGACTCGTCCACGAACCGCTGCCACAGGCCGAGGGTCTCCGCGTCGCCCGACTGGAGCGCCACGACCCGCTTCCGGGCCCGCTCCTTGAACTGCTCGTCGGAGTCGAAGACGGCGCGCGATGCCTTGTAGACGCGGTTGAGGTTGCTCATCGCCTGCTCGCCGTCGACGTCGGCCGCCGGGGCCAGCTCGCCGGGGTTCTCGATCAGGTACTGGATGAGCATGCCGAACTGGGTGCCCCAGTCGCCGATGTGGTGCCGGCCGATCGTCTGCTCACCGGTGAAGTCCAGGAGGTGGCGCAGGGCGTCGCCGATGACCGCCGAGCGCAGGTGCCCGACGTGCATCTCCTTGGCGACGTTCGGCTGGGCGTAGTCGATGACCGTGACGCCGGGGTTCTCCTTGAGCGGGACGCCCAGCCGGTCGTCGGCGGCGCGGGCGGCCAGCGTCTCGGTGATCGCCCGGTCGGTGAGCGTGATGTTGAGGAAGCCGGGGCCGGAGACCTCGATCTCCTTGAGGAGGTCGTTCTCGCCGATCTCCGCGACGACCTTGGTCGCCAGCTCCCGCGGATTGCCCTTGAGCTTCTTCGCCAGCGCCAGCATGCCGTTGGCCTGGAAGTCGGCCCGGTCGCTGCGTCGGAGCAGCGGGTCGGCGGAGCCGGCCTCCGGCAGGGCTGCCGAGAGGGCGTCCGCGACGCGCTGGTGGACCGAAGCTGCGAGCGAAGTGACCGAGGCCATGGAGATGAGCTCTCTTCCAGAGGGAGGTGTCGCTGGAGTGGAAAGGGTTTGCCAATGAGTATCCCACGGCACTACCACTGATTTTTCGTCTGGGAGAATGGGCACCGTCAGGCTTTTGTGCGTCGAACGCGCAAGACGGCGCAATGAGGATCATCAGGAAGAGGAAGGCCGATCGTGGCTCAGCAGAGCACCGAGACCGACTGGGTCTCCAGGTTCGCGGACGAGGTCATTGCCGAGGCGGAGCGCCGCGCCCCCGGCAAACCCGTCGTCTGTGCCTCGGGCCTGAGCCCGTCCGGCCCGATCCACCTGGGCAACCTCCGCGAGGTCATGACCCCGCACCTGGTCGCCGACGAGATCCGCCGCCGGGGCCACGAGGTCCGCCACCTCATCTCCTGGGACGACTACGACCGCTACCGCAAGGTCCCGGCCGGTGTCGAGGGCGTCGACGCGTCCTGGGCCGAGCACATCGGCAAGCCGCTGACCGCGGTGCCGGCCCCGGCCGGCTCGCCGTACCCGAACTGGGCCGAGCACTTCAAGGCCGCGATGAGCGACGCGCTCGCCGAGATGGGCGTCGAGTACGACGGCATCAGCCAGACCGAGCAGTACACCTCCGGCGTCTACCGCGAGCAGATCCTGCACGCGATGAAGCACCGCGCGGACATCGACGCGATCCTCGCCCAGTACCGCACGAAGAAGGCCCCGGCGAAGAAGTCGCAGAAGCCGGTCGACGAGGCGGAGCTGGAGGCCGCCGAGGGCTCCGGTGCGGCCGGCGAGGACGACGGCAGCGGCGGCTCGGCGGGCTACTTCCCGTACAAGCCGTACTGCGGGCAGTGCGAGAAGGACCTCACCACGGTCACCTCGTACGACGACGAGACCACCGAGCTCGCCTACACCTGCACCGAGTGCGGGTTCGGCGAGACGGTCCGGCTGAGCGAGTTCAACCGCGGCAAGCTGGTCTGGAAGGTCGACTGGCCGATGCGCTGGGCCTACGAAGGCGTGATCTTCGAGCCGTCCGGTGTCGACCACTCCTCGCCCGGCTCGTCCTTCGTCGTCGGCGGCCAGATCGTCCGCAAGATCTTCGGCGGCGACCAGCCCATCGGCCCCATGTACGCCTTCGTCGGCATCAGCGGCATGGCCAAGATGTCCTCGTCGCGCGGCGGGGTGCCGACCCCGGGCGATGCGCTGAAGATCATGGAGGCGCCGCTGCTGCGCTGGCTGTACGCGCGCCGCAGGCCCAACCAGTCCTTCAAGATCGCCTTCGACCAGGAGATCCAGCGGACCTACGACGAGTGGGACAAGCTGGAGGCCAAGGTCGCGGACGGCACGGTGCTGCCGGCCGACGCCGCCGCGTACTCCCGCGCGGCCCGCACCGCCGCCGGCGAGCTGCCCCGTACGCCGCGCCCGCTGCCGTACCGCACCCTCGCCTCGGTCGCGGACATCACCGCCGGCCATGACGAGCAGACGCTCCGGATCCTGAGCGAACTGGACCCGGCCAACCCCGTCACCTCCCTGGACGAGACCCGGCCGCGGCTCGCCAAGGCGGAGTACTGGATCACCACCCAGGTCCCGGCCGAGCAGCGCACCGTCGTCCGCGACCAGCCCGACAGGGAGCTGCTCGGCACCCTCGACGAGCAGTCCCGTGACTCGCTGCGGCTGCTGCTCGACGGCCTCGACGAGCACTGGTCGCTGGACGGTCTGACGACCCTGGTCTACGGCGTGCCGAAGGTCCAGGCGGGGCTGGCGCCGGACGCCAAGCCGACCCCGGAGCTGAAGGCCGCCCAGCGCGCGTTCTTCGCCCTGCTCTACAACCTGCTGGTCGGCCGGGACACCGGGCCGCGGCTGCCCACCCTGCTGCTGGCCGTCGGCGCCGACCGGGTGCGCAAGCTGCTCGGCGGATGATGACAGCCCCTAGGGGGGCCGCTGCCGTGGAGTCGTAGACACCCCGGCGGGCTCTCCGACCGGGGGAGGAGACGGGTTCGGCCCCGGGGACGAGGATTCCCGGGGCCGAACGCTGCACGCTGGAGCCATGAGAGGGTTAATCGGCTTCATCGTCATGATCCAGGGCGCGATGGGATTCATCGGCCAGGTCTTCTTCGACGGCGCCTGGGGGCTGCTGCCCCACTGGTTCACCCTGCCGTCCCCCGCCTACGTCGGCCTCTTCGCGGCCGGCGCGGCGCTGGCCGTATGGGGCGACACGGCCAGGAAGCGCAAGCAGCAGCAGGAGCGGTCGGGGGCGGCATAGGGATGGCATGGGGGCGGCATGGGGGCCCGCCCCTACGGGATGTGTCCCGCCCCCGGCGTGCGCGTTACGCGATGTGTTCGTCCATCAGCTCCGCGTTGAGGCGGTCGCTGAACTGGTCCATGTAGCGGTGCAGGTCCCGTGCCCGGAGGCGGATCCCGTACTGCGCTTGCAGGTTCGCCGCGAACGCGCCCTGTGTCGGCATGCCTTCGCCCTCTATCGAATGCCGGAACACCTGGTACAGGTCCTCGTCGGTCGGGGCCGCGGCCGGTGCCCGGTCAGGCTGCGGGTCCGCCTCGGGAGTGCCCTTGCCGAGCGGACGCGTGCCACCCGCGCCGGTCGGCACCGGGACCTCCGGTTCGGGCTCCGGCCCGCGTGGCGCGGGTACGGGGACCTGCTCGGGCGCCGGCACCTGCTGGTGCTCGTCGTACGGGAGCTGATGTTCCTGCTCCGGGACGTACGCCGGGTCGTAGTCACCCTGATACGTCACCTGCTGCGGCGCCGCGAACCACTGGCTCGGCAGCTCCTCGGCCGGTTCCTGGGCCTTCGGCTCCAGAGCGGGCGTCACGGGCTGCTGGGGCGCCGGCATCAACTGCGGTTCGATGCCCGCCGCGGCAAGCCCCGCGGGAGCGGTCTCGGCCAGCGGTACCCCGTACCGGGCGAGCCGCAGCGGCATCAGGGACTCCACGGGAGCCTTACGCCGCCAGTTCCTCCCGAAGCGCGAACGCAGGCGGGCCTGGTACACGAGCCGTTCCTGCTCCAGCTTGATCACCGCGTCGTACGACCGCAGTTCCCACAGCTTCATCCGGCGCCACAACAGGAACGTCGGGACGGGCGAGAGGAGCCAGCGCGTGAGGCGCACGCCCTCCATGTGCCGGTCGGCCGTGATGTCCGCGATCCGGCCGATCGCGTGCCGGGCGGCCTCCACGGCCACCACGAACAGCAGCGGGATGACCGCGTGCATCCCGACGCCCAGCGCGTCCGGCCAGGCCGCCGCGCCGTTGAACGCGATGGTGGCCGCGGTCAGCAGCCAGGCGGTCTGGCGCAGCAGCGGGAACGGGATCCGGATCCAGGTGAGCAGCAGGTCGAGCGCCAGCAGCACCACGATCCCGGCGTCGATGCCGATCGGGAAGACGGCGGAGAAGGCGCCAAAGCCCTTCTTCTGCGCCAGCTCGCGCACCGCGGTGTAGGAGCCGGTGAAGCCGATGGCCGCGATCAGCGCCGCCCCGGCGATCACCACGCCGATCAGGATGCGGTGGGTACGAGTCAACTGCGCCGTCTGCGTCGCGGACACCCGCGGTCCCTCCCCGGCTCGGCGAAATGGCGCGCCTAGCGTGGCACACCCGCCGTCGGCCCCCACCGGGAGGTGCCCCCAGCCGGGGCCGGGGGCACGGGCGGGGGCGCTCCGGTCAGCCGTTGGCCTTGGTGGCGGCGCCGACCGCTTCCTTGGCGGCGGCCTGGGCCTTCTTCAGCAGATCGGCACCCTTGGGGGTGTCCGCGCCCGCCAGGCCGGCGCCGTTGTAGTTGAGCGTGACGACGATGTTGGAGGTGCGGGCGACGACCGTGGTGTTCTTGAAGTCGTTGCCCTCCTTCTTCACGTCGTAGGTGATCGCGGTCGCCTCGTCGCCGGTGCCGGACGTCTTCACGGACGTCAGCTTCTTGGCGTCCTTGGTGTCCTTCGCGTCGATGACCTGCTTGGCGTAGAAGTCCGTGGCGCGCTTCTCGCCGGAGCCGATGGCCGGGTCGGAGTCGTAGCGCTGGAAGCCGATGTCCAGCCAGCGGAACTGGGTGCCGTCGACGCCGTTCTCGTCGGAGCTGCTCCAGGAGCAGGTGCCGTGCGCGGTGTTGTCCGTGGAGTTGCCGCGCTCCCCGGAGGTGTCCTTCGCCTTGGGCAGCATCTTCTTGACGGTGTCCTTGGAGAACGCCTCGCAGGGGTTCGGCAGCTTCTTGAACTTCGCCGGCGCGACGCTCGGCGAGGGCTTGGCCGCGCTGCTGGACTTGGTGGAGGCGGAGGCGTCACCGGAGCTGTCGCTGTCCGAGCCGGAGCAGCCGGCGACGAGCAGCACCGGTACTGCTGCGCAGGTGAGAAGGCTGGCGAGTCGCTTGGCTGAACGGTGCATGGTTCCTTCGCTGTTCGTCGTCGTCCGGCCGGCGTGGAGCGCGGCCGTGGCGGTGGCCCGCCTTTCCTCGCGTACGGGCAGGGCGTGTCCGCCCTAGGGGCACGGTACGCGGCGCGGCGGGGTGGGTGACCGGTTCCTGTCGATGAGCGCAGCGCCCAAAACGGGCGCAGTTCACCGTACTTATCGATTCGGGCAATGCGCTCGATCCGGACTATTCGCTGAGGCTCTCGGACAGCTCGCCGGCCAGCGAACGGGCCTTGTCCTGCAATTCCTGGCTCTCCGGCAACATCGTCTTGTCCGTCGACCACTGGTCGTAGGTGAGCGTCACGATGACGTTCGACGTGCGGAAGACCACAGTGACGTCGCGGTGCACACCCGAGTCCGCTGTGACCAATTTGTCATTGAGGAAGGCCGCGTCCCCGAGGTCGTCCAGGACGCGCGGGGCGGTGGAGTCGCTCAGGCCCGCGCTGGGGTCCGCGCCGGGATCCGCGGAGGGGCTGGACGCCCCCGAGGGGCTCCCGGAGGGCGTCTGCTCCTTCTTGTCCGTCGAGCTGTTCGTGGTGGTTCCGGTGCCCGCGCCCTTGCCCTCGTCCCCGCCCTTCTCCTCGCCCTTGCCCTTGGTGGCGGACGGGCTCGGGTCGACGGGCGAGGGGGAGCCGTTGCCGCCGGACGGGATCTTCGCGGCCTGCGCCTTGCTGTCGTAGATCCCCTGCGCCTTGTCGTCATCGCTGACGGCGGCGTCGTACGACACCACGCGCTGGATGTCGAGGCTCAGATGGCGGGTGCCCGCGGTCGTCTCGCGGGTCCAGCGGCAGCCCACCCGGCGGTCGGTGTCGTAGGTGATGTCGGGCTGGCCGTCGTAGATCTTCTTGGCCTCGTCGCGCGACAGGTGCTGGCCGTCGCCGGGCAGCATGCCGCGGAGGCTGCCGCGCGCGGGCAGCCCGCAGGCTTCGGGGAGGGTCTGATAGCGGCCCGGCTCGGCGGCCTGGCTCGACGTGGAGGTGCCGCCGCTCTTGGCGTCCCCCTCTTCGCCGTCGGAGCCGGAGCCGCCGGTGCAGGCGGTGAGGCCGGCGGCCAGTGCCGCGGCCACCACCAGTGCGGCACCGGGTACGAACGGCTTGCGTGGCATCGTTCGCGGCTCCTTCCCCTACGAAATGCGGTTGCCGCCGGTCAGCGGCCGATGGACACAATGTCTATCGCACGTCTTGCCGCGCACGCCGGTTCGCCGTCCAAGATCGGATAACTTGTCCGGCTTTTGCGTTTTTCATAAATTCGGGGGAATGAGGGAGTTATGTCGTACGTCGAGGTACCGGGTGCCCAGGTACCGATCCGGATGTGGACGGATCCGGCCACGGTCGAGGACGTCGCGATGCAGCAGCTGCGCAATGTCGCCACCCTGCCGTGGATCAAGGGCCTGGCCGTGATGCCGGACGTCCACTACGGCAAGGGCGCCACGGTCGGCTCGGTGATCGCCATGCGCGGCGCGGTCTGCCCGGCGGCGGTCGGCGTCGACATCGGCTGCGGGATGAGCGCGGTACGCACCTCGCTCACCGCCAACGACCTGCCCGGCGACCTTTCCCGGCTGCGCTCGAAGATCGAGCAGGTGATTCCGGTGGGCCGGGGGATGCATGACGACCCGGTCGACCCGGGGCGGCTGCACGGCTTCCCCACGGCCCGGTGGGACGACTTCTGGGCGCGGTTCGACGGGGTCGCCGAAGCGGTCAAGTTCCGTCAGGAGCGGGCCACGAAGCAGATGGGGTCGCTCGGCTCCGGCAACCACTTCATCGAGTTCTGCCTCGACGACGACGGTGTGGTGTGGCTGATGCTGCACTCCGGCTCCCGCAACATCGGCAAGGAGCTCGCCGAGTTCCACATGGGCCAGGCGCAGAAGCTGCCGCACAACCAGGGCCTGGTCGACCGTGACCTCGCCGTCTTCATCGCGGACACCCCGCCGATGGCGGCGTACCGCAACGACCTGTTCTGGGCGCAGGAGTACGCGCGGCACAACCGGGAAGTGATGATGGCGCTCTTCCAGGACGTCGTCCGCAAGGAGTTCAAGAAGGCGAAGGTGACCTTCGACGAGGTGATCTCCTGCCACCACAACTATGTGGCGGAGGAGCGGTACGACGGCATGGACCTGCTGGTGACCCGTAAGGGCGCGATCCGGGCGGGCAGCGGCGAGTACGGGATCATCCCGGGCTCGATGGGCACCGGCTCCTACATCGTCAAGGGCCTGGGCAACGCCGCGTCCTTCAACTCCGCCTCCCACGGCGCCGGCCGCAAGATGAGCCGGAACGCCGCGAAGAAGCGGTTCTCCACCCGGGATCTGGAGGAGCAGACGCGGGGCGTGGAGTGCCGCAAGGACTCCGGTGTGGTGGACGAGATCCCGGGCGCCTACAAGCCGATCGAGCGGGTCATCGATCAGCAGCGTGACCTGGTCGAGGTCGTCGCCAAGCTCAAGCAGGTCATCTGCGTGAAGGGCTGAGCGCGGCACGCCAGGTGACCGACCGCCCCGGACCGCATGTGGTCCGGGGCGCCTGCGTGCTGACCGTCGGTCAGCGTCCGGAGCGACCGCCGCCCGCCGGCCCGCCTCCTGGTGGGAGCCGTGGTGCCCACCGCTCCCGGCCTTGATTGGACAGAGCCGAGCCGCAACCAGAAGGATCGTCGGGCAGCAGTGCCGCAGGCACCGTCGGGGGCGGGCCGGTGAAACCTGTTCGGCCTCCGAGGCACGCCGCGTCGTCCCCCTGACACCTCGGAGGAAAGCCACAGATGAGCTTCGACGGCCCGCACCACCCCTACGGCCAGCAACCGCCGCCGGCCCCGTACGGAGCGCCGCAGCAGCCGGCCCCGTACGGGTACCCGCAGCAGGCCGCGCCGGGCTACGGCCACCCGCAGCAGCCGATGGCGCCCGTCCGGCACGGTGCGTATGCGAGCTGGGGTGCCCGCTTCGGTGCCACCCTGATCGACTTCCTGATCGCCGTACTGGTGCCGGTCATCGTCGTCGCCCTCTCGATGCTCCTCAGGCACACCTGGGGCTCGGACTGCGCATACCTCGACATTGAGTGCACGAACGCTGCGAAGAGGGAAATAGTCCCCTTCATTTTCGTCCTGTGGGTGCTCGCCTTCCTGTGGTTGGTCGCCGCCCAAATCGTCATCCTCGTCAAGGAGGGCAAGGGCGCGTCACCGGGCAAGAAGGCCATGAAGATCCGGCTCATACGCGAGGAGACCGGTCAGCCGCTCGGCTTCGGTATGGCCCTGCTGCGCCGGATCTGCCACGGGCTGGACGGCGCGGCGTGCAACATCGGGTACCTGTGGCCGGCGTGGGACGCGAAGGGGCAGACCTTCGCGGACAAGGTCATGCGCACGGTGGTCGTCAGCACTAAGTAGGCCGGCGCCGAGTGGGCATGGCGCCGAAGCGGCCGCGGGGCCGGCGCCGGTTCAGGGGCGCAGGCCGGCCCGGGAGACGAGGCCGGCCATCGCTCCGCCGCCGGTGGCGACGCCGCCGCGGGGTACGGGGTGGGCGAAGGGGGGCGAGCCCTGGCGGCACGCCGCGCCGGGGGGCGGGAGTGTGCCGTCGATGAAGTAGCGGCTCTCGTAGGCGTGGACGCAGGTGCTGGGGTTGGTCAGTTCGCTGTGGCCGTAGCCGTGGTGGGTGAGCAGGCGGGCCTGGGCCAGTTCCTTGGCCAGGGCCTGGGCGCCCGAGTAGGGAGTGGCGGGGTCGTAGGTGGTGCCGATCACCAGGACGGGGTGCGCGGTCGGCTTGTTCCACGGGCCGAGGTAGTTGTTGGCGGCGACCGCCGGCCAGGTGGCGCACGGCTCCCCCGCCCAGGTCCAGAAGCGTCCGGCGTCGCCCGCGCGGCGGGCGGAGTCCTCCGCCAGGGCGTGATAGGCCCCGGGGTCCCGCGGATGGGGGCTGTCGCCGCAGAACACCGCGGCGGCCTGTTCCTCACCGGTGTACGGATTCGGGTTCGGGACCGGCGGTGCGGGGGGCGGCGGGGTCGGGTCCGGGGCGCGGCCCTGCCAGAGGGTCTGGAGCCGGGCGGCGAGGTAGGCCCATCCGGGGTCGAGGTTGTAGAGGCTGTTCACCACGTCACCGACCGTGCGGCCATAGGTCCACGCGCCGATGGGACGCTCCCGGAGCCGCCGCATCAGCCGGTCGAACTTGTCCCGGGTCGCCTTCGGGCTCCCGGCGGAGAAGGCGCAGCGGGCCGTGGTGGTGGCCCCGCACCGGGTGAGGAACTGGTCCAGGGTCGCGGCCGCGCTGCGGTCCGAGCCCATGCGCAGGAACGTCGGGAGCCGGGGGGCCTGCTGCGAGGCGTGGTTCGTCCAGGCCAGCGGGTCGATGGTGCTGTCGAGGGCCATGGCGCGGACCCTGCCGGGGAAGAGGTTGGCGTAGGTGGCGCCCAGGAACGTGCCGTAGGAGATCCCGAGGTAGCTGAGCTGCGGTTCGCCCACCGCCTGGCGGAGCCGGTCGAGGTCGCGCGCGGTGTCGGCGGTCGACACATGGCGCAGCAGCTCGGGATCGCGCTGCTGACAGCGCCGGCCCAGTTCCCGGTACGCGGCGATCCAGGCCGCCCGCTGCGCCGCGCCCACCGGGAAGCCGGCCGGTCTGCTCGCGTTCCACGCGCGGGCCTCCGCGGGGCCGGTGAAGCAGTTCACCGCGGTGCTGCTGCCGATTCCGCGGGGATCCCAGCTGACGATGTCGAACCGCTCCCGCAGCTCGCGCGGGAAGAGCGGGTAGATCTGCGGCATCTGGACCGTGCCCGGCCCGCCGGGTCCGCCGGGGTTGAAGAACAAGGTGCCCAGGCGCCGCCGGGGGTCGGTCGCCTTCCGCTTGATGACGGCCAGTTCGATGGTGCGACCGCCCGGGTTGCGGTAGTCCAGGGGCGCCTTCGCGGTCGCGCAGTCGAACTGACCGCCCTGGACGCAGGGATGCCACGCCAGCCCCGATACAGGCCCCGAAGGCGACGGCGGACCGCCGGCCGCGGCGAGGCCCGGCCCGGCCAGGACCGTCGAGCAGGTCACGACCGCGGTGACGACCGCGGCGTACCGCCTACGACCCGCCAGGGCCCCCGCTATGTGCATGCCTTGTCCTTCCACGGCTGAGCGCCCGACGCCGCCCATGCACGGGGGTCGGCACGCTTCCGTGTCCACCACACCGTGGCCCGGCACGGTGCGCGAGCCCATCGCGGCCGAATGGCCGAGCGGCGGGCGCCGGGCGGATGGCCGAGCTGCGGGCACCGGGCGGATGGCTGAGCTTCCGTCGCCGGGGTGGATGACCGAGCTTCGGTCGCCGGGGCGGATGGCCGAGCTTCGGTCGCCGGGGCGGAATTCTTCCTCCTCATGCTGACCTTCGACCGCGCGGCGCTGGAGACCGAGCCGGGGGACGTGGGCGCCTTCAAGCACTGAGGTCAGGGGTGGGCCGGGGTGCGGCCGGGGGCTGAGCCCGGCGCAGGGGGTGCCGTGGGCTTCGCCCGTCGGCGGGTGGCCCGTCCGGCACGGCGCCGCAGCAGGCATTCGGCCGCGATCAGCTGGAGGACCAGCGCCGTCCAGGCCGTGGCGCCGGCGATGTCGTGCCCGGCGGCCAGGGCGTCACCGGCGTAGGAGACGGGGTCGGAGAGCTGGGCGGCCACGAGGTGCTCGAACAGCGGCTGGATCAGGCGGGAGGTGATGGCGACGAGGGTGAGGGCGTAGTTGCGGATCATCCACACCCGGTGGTCGGCGTAGCGGCGCTGCCGGGCGGCGCGGTAACCGGCGAGGCCGGTGAGCAGCCAGAGGGCGTCGAGCACCGCGAGGGACGCCTGGTTGCTGAGGCCCAGAGGGGTGAGGCAGACGACGGGGATGCCTACCAGGGCCGAGGGGAAGACCCCGGCGAAGAAGTAGGCGCGGCCCGTCCAGCGGTGGGCGGCCGGACTCCGGCGGCGCAGCCAGGGCCAGGACTGGGCGAGGCCGGTGAACACGGCGACGGCGGCGGTGACGATGTGCGCCACCAGCAGGACGTAGTGGAGCTCGCCGCGGAGCGGGACCCGGCTGGTGTGCGGGTCGGGCGGGACGTAGGCGGTCAGCGCCTGCGCGGTGACGAGGACGGTCACGACGGCGAGCGGGAGCAGCCAGACGGCGGTCCGGAGGCGGCGGCGTCGTCGCCGGGTGGGGCTGGTTTCGGTGGTGGTGGGGTGGACGCCGGTGTCTGTTGGGGCGGGGTGGGTGCCGGTGTCCGTGGTGGCCGGGCGAGCGCTGGTGGCCGTAGTGGCCGGGCGGGTGCCGGTGTCCGTAGTGGCGGGTCGGCCCCCGTCGGTGGTGGCTCGGGCGGGGGGTTCTGCGTGTCCGGTGGCGGTCATGGGTCCACTGTCGCGAGCGGAACGGCCCGGAACACGGGGCCCGGACACCCGGTGGGGGGTGTACCCAGGCCCCATATTCGGGGTGACCGTACGGCGGGCGGCGGTGCCCGCCGGGTGGCTCAACCGGTGCGGTGGACCTTGGAGTTGGACGCCTGGGCGCGGGGCCGGACCACCAGGAGGTCGACATTGACATGGGAGGGGCGGGTGATCGCCCAGGTGATGGTGTCGGCGACATCCTCCGCGCTGAGCGGCTGGTCGACGCCCGCGTAGACCTTGGCGGCCTTGTCGGTGTCGCCACGGAAGCGGGTGGTGGCGAACTCGTCGGTCTTGACCATGCCCGGGGCCACCTCGATGACGCGCACGGGCTCGCCGCACAGCTCCAGACGGAGGGTCTCGGCGATGACATGCGCACCGTGCTTGGCGGCGACATAACCGCCGCCGCCCTCGTACGTGCCGTGGCCCGCGGTGGAGGAGAGCACGACGACGGTGCCGTCGCCGGAGGCGGTCAGCGCGGGCAGCAGCGCCTGGGTCATATGGAGCACGCCCAGCACATTGACCTCGTACATGGTCCGCCAGTCGGCGGGGTCACCGGTGGCGACCGGCTCCGCGCCGAGGGCGCCGCCGGCGTTGTTGACCAGGACGTCGACGGACGGGTAGCGGCCGAGGGAGGCCGCGAAGGCATCGACGGCGGCGCGGTCGGTGACATCGAGGGCGTAAGCCTCGGCGTTCGGCAGCTCGGCGGCGAGCGCTTCGATGCGGTCCTTGCGGCGGGCGGTGAGCACCACGTGGTAGCCGGCCGCGGCCAGCGCTCGCGCGGTGGCGGCGCCGATGCCGCTGCTCGCTCCGGTGACGACGGCGGTACGGGCCTCGGCGGTCATGCACTCTCCTCGGGCGATGGGCCCCTGCTCCTCATGAGCCGGGGAGACGGTCCGTGGCCAGGATATGCAGGCCGGTCAACGGCCCCTGGGGGCGTACATGATCACTGCCACGCCGGCCAGACAGACCAGCGCGCCGATCACGTCCCAGCGGTCGGGGCGATAGCCGTCGGCGACCATGCCCCAGGCCAGCGATCCGGCGACGAAGACACCGCCGTACGCGGCGAGGATCCGGCCGAATTCGGCGTCCGGCTGGAGCGTGGCGACAAAGCCGTACACCCCGAGCGCCAGCACTCCGGCGCCGATCCAGGCCCAGCCCTTGTGCTCCCGGACGCCCTGCCAGACCAGCCAGGCGCCACCGATCTCGAAGAGGGCGGCGACGACGAACAGCACGGCGGAACGGGCGATGAGCATGGGGGAAGCGTACGGAGCGGATGCGTAGGGAGTGGATGTGTACGGAGTGGGCTCGTATGGAGCGGATGCGTAGGGAGTGGACCTCGTACGGAGCGGATTCGTACGGAGTGGATTTGTACGGAGTGGATTTGTACGGAGTGGAAGCCCGGCTCCGGTGGGGGCGGGGTGGCGGGGTGGCGGGGTGTCGGGGTGGCGGGGCGGGGTGGCTGTCAGTGGCGTGTGGCAGCTTCGGAGGCATGCTGATCGAACGGGCTTACGTGGACGTGCCGGACGGGAAGGGGGCGGCGGAGGACGGCTGGCCGTGGACGGTGCCGTGTGTGCGCCAGCTGGCCGAGGAGGGGCTGGCCTTCCGCGCCCCGGTCACCTTTCTGGTGGGGGAGAACGGTTCGGGCAAGTCGACCCTGGCCGAGGCGCTGGCGGAGGGTTTCGGGCTGGATTCCTATGGGGGTTCGGCCGGATACAAATACGCCAGCTCACGGGACGCGTCGCTGCTCGGCGGGATGATGCGGTTCGATCCGACGCGCGAGGGGCGGAAGATGGTGCGCGGGCCGCGGGTCCGCCGGCGGGGGTTCTTCCTCCGGGCCGAGACCGCGATGGAGGCGCTGAACCGGGAGCGGAGCGCGCAGAAGCTGTCGCGGTCCCCGGACGACATGAGCCATGGGGAGGGCTTTCTGATGGCCTTCCGGGAACGGTTCGCGCAGCGCGGCCTCTATGTGATGGACGAGCCGGAGGCGGCCCTGTCCTTCTCCTCCTGTCTTGAACTGGTGGGGCTGATGGACGAGTTGGGGAGCGGTGGTGCGCAGATCATCTGCGCCACCCACTCCCCGCTGCTGACCGCGCTGCCCGGCGCCGAGATCGTCGAGGTCGGCGAGCACGGGATGCGGCGTGTGGAGTGGGCGGAGCTGGGGCTGGTCGACCACTGGCGGCGCTATCTCAACGACCCGCGGGCGTATCTGCGGCATGTGCTGGAGGGGTGAGGGCGGTGGCTATGGAGGCGCCGTCCTCGGTGCCGGTCCAGTGGGCGACGGCGCCCCGTAGCGCCGCGGCGCGCGCCGCGGGGGCGGTGGCGTCGGTGGCCCAGGCGATATAGCCGTCGGGGCGTACGAGCAGCGCCGTGCGGCGGGCGCTCCGCCAGGAGGCGGTCACCACACGGTCATCGGCACGGTCATCGGCGGGGCGAGAGGAGTCTCCGCCGCTCGCCGGGGCCTGGGGGACGCCGGGCTCACCGGCGGGGGTGATGAGGACGAACCGGCCCTGGCGGAGGAGCTCATAGAGGCGGCTGCCGCCCGCCAGCCGGAGGTCGGGGGCACGGCGGCCGGTGAGGGGGTGGGCGCCGGGCCCGGCCGGATAGGCGATACCGAGGCCGGAGAGGGTGTGCACCGCCCGGCGGGCCAGCGGCCGCACACGGTTGACGAGCTGGGCGGCGAGGGCACGGACGGCGCGCCCGGGGCCGGTGGGCATCAGGGCGATCCGGATGAGGGCGCCACTGCTGCGCAGCGCCTGCTTGCCGACCGGGTGGCGCTCGGTCTGATAGCTGTCCAGCAGGCCGTCGGGGGCCCGGCCCCGCAGCACGGCGGCCAGCTTCCAGCTGAGGTTGGCGGCGTCCTGGAGGCCGGTGTTCATGCCCAGGGCGCCGGCGGGGGAGTGCACATGCGCGGCGTCGCCGGCGAGGAAGACCCGGCCGACGCGGTAGGAGGGGACCTGGCGCTCGTCGCTGTGGAAGCGGGAGACCCAGCGGGCGTCATGCATCCCGTAGTCACTGCCGAGGGCGAGCCGGGTCAGTTCGCGGATCTCGTCGAGGTCGGCGGGCGCGTCGTCGGCGGCCTGGTGGTGGCGGTTCCAGCCGATGACGCGGTACCACCCGCCGCCGAACGAGGCGATCAGCGCGAACGCCTCGCCGGTGGCGTTGAAGGTGAGGGGTGAGTCGGGCTCCTGGGCCAGCCGGACATCGGCGAGCACCAGCGAGCGGACCACCGACTTGCCGGGGAAGGGCAGGCCGACGGCCTCCCGGATGGTGCTGCGGACGCCGTCGGTGCCGACCACATAGGCGGCGCGGACGGAGCCGAGCCCCTCGGCGGTCCGGAAGCGCACCGTCACGCCCTCGGCGTCCTGGTCGAGGCCGAGCACCTCGGAGTCGTGGCGGAAGCTGACACCGGCCCGGCGGGCCCGGCGCTCCAGGACCCGCTCGACCTCGAACTGGGGCGTGACCAGCACGAAGGGGAAGCGGGAGCGGAGCTGGGTCGGGTCGATGGTGGCCCGGCCGAAGAGGCGGAGGCCGCTGAGCGGATGGCCGCCGGCGACCAGCTCATCGGCGAGGCCGCGGGCGTCGAGCTGCTCCAGGGTGCGGGCGTGCACGACGAGGGCGCGGGTGAGGTTGCTGATCTCGGCGGGGCGGCGCTCCAGGAGCGTGACTCCCAGCCCCGCCTCGGCGAGGTCTCCGGCGAGCAGCAGGCCGGTCGGCCCGGCGCCCACGACGATGACGTCCGTGTCGCGCGCCTCGCGGGGGTCGGCCCCCGCGCCGTCGCTCCGGTCGGTCCTGCGGTTCATGGCGTGCATGGCTTCCGCCTCCCGTGGCTCTGCCAACGCATGTTGGTCAACGCTTGTTGGCAAGCGTAGGGCTCCCGGGCCTGGCGTGTCAACAGGCGTTGGCCTACTGTTGTTGGCATGGCCGAACACGCCCCCTCCATGGACGCCGTGCCGGGCGCCGCCCCCACCACGGCGCCCGTCGCGCTGCCCGACACCCCCGCGGACACCGCCCCCGCCGCCGACGGCCGCACGCCGGACGAAGCGGCCGACGCCGCCCGCCCCCGCCGCTCCGACGCCACCCGGGCCGCGATCCTCGCCGCCGCCAGGGACCGCTTCGCCGCGGACGGCTACGAGCGCGCCACCATCCGCGCCATCGCCAGGGACGCGGCGATCGACCCGTCGATGGTGATGCGCTACTACGGCAACAAGGCCGGCCTCTTCGCGGCCGCCTCCGAGATCGAGGTGCACGCCCCGGACCTCACGCCCTACCCGCGCGACGAGGCCGGCGCCCGGCTCGTGCGCCATTTCGTGGAGCGCTGGGAGTGCGACGAGACGCTGACGGCGATGATGCGGGTCGGCGTCACCAACGAGGCGGGCGCGGAGCGGATGCGAGGCGTGTTCGCCGAGCAGATCAAGCCGGTCCTCGCCGCGGTCTGCCCGGTGCCCGACGAGGCGCCGACCCGCGCCGCGCTGATCGCCTCCCAGATACTCGGCATGGCGCTGTGCCGCTACGTGCTGCACCTTCCGCCGGCCGTCGGCCTCAGCCGCGACGAACTCATCGCCTGGCTGGCCCCCACCATCCAGCGCTATCTGACGGCCGAACAACCCTGAGTACCGCCGCCCCCCCACTTCCCCCCACCCCCCACCCCCCCCGCCCCTCCCCCTCCCCCGAAGGGGGGAGGGGGAGGGGCGGGGCGGGAGGCGCCCGCGCCCGAAGAAGGAGGGGGTAGGGGAGCGCCCGCGCCCGCAGGAGGGAGGCGGGGAAACGCCCCCCGCCCGAAGGGGGCCGGGCAAGCACCCCGCCCGTAGAAGCGAGTCGGGCAATCACCCCGCCCGTAGAAGGGACCCGGGCAAGCCCCCCCACCCGAAGAAGAAACGAACCCGGAAGCACCCCCGCCGCCCATCCCCCGCCGTCATCCCCGGCGCTCCCTCACCCCACATACACCGTCGGCGGAACCCCCACGGTGGCGGTGACATCGCGGATCAGATGCGCCTGGTCGCTGTAACCCAGTTCGGGGGCGAGCGCGGCCCAGTCCACCTCCGCCTCGGAGGCGGCGCGCTCCAGGGCCTCGTGCACCCGGTAGCGCAGCAGCACCCACTTGGGGCTGACGCCGACATACCCGGCGAACAGCCGCTGGAGAGCCCGTACGGACAGGCCCTCGGCCCGCGCGAAGTCCGCGACCCGGCGGATCGTCCGGTCCGTGCGGATCCGGTCGGCCAGCCCCATGGCGAGCTCGGCCTGGGCGAGAACCCGCGGCCCGGCCCGCAGCAGCGGGGTCAGAAAGGCGTCGAGCGCGGCGACCCGGGCGTCCTCGTCGGCCGGCTCCAGTACGGCGGCAGCGGCATCGGTGGGTCCGAAGGCGGCGGCCAGCGGCAGCCGGCGGTCCGTCCAGTCCGTGGCCGGCCGCTCCGGGGTGAACGGCCGGAACCCGCCGGGCCGGAACTGCACCCCGCACACTCGCCCCCGCCCGGCCAGCTTCTGCGCGAACAGCTCCAGGCCGACGCCCGCGACCTCGCCGAACCCGGGGCGGTCGGCGTACCGCTGGAAGACCAGGTTCACGCAGGGGTGCGGCACGACATGCGTGGCGTACGGCTCGGACAGATCCCAGTCGATCAGCCAGTAGTGCTCGACATACGGGCGCAGCGGTTCGGCGGGGGTGCGGCGGCGGAAGCGCACCCGCGTGAAGAGCCCGGGGGCGTCCACGATGCCCCGGGTGTCGCGCCGTGGAGCGGCCATGCCACGGATCCTAGGACGGACGGCGGCGATCGTGAGCCGGCCTGTCGCGTTTTTTCAATCCGTCGTCGGCGGCGGCCCGTAGCGTCCTCGGCATGAACGACACACGCGACATTCCGGATCAAACGCCCGACGGCACGGCAGCCCACACGGACCGAACGGCCGACGAGCCACCCCAAGCACCCCGCCCACCCCAGGCGCCGCACCCAGCTGACCCGCCCCAGGCGTCGCACCCGGCCGACCCGCCCCAGGCGCCGCACCCGTCCGACGCACCCCAGACACCCCACCCGGCCGACCCGCCCCCACCCATCAGCGCCCTCCTCGACGCCGCGGCCGGGGCGGCGCTCCCGGTGCTCCGCGCGGTGCGCGACGACCAGATGGGGTGGCCGACCCCGTGCTCCGAGTACGACGTCCGCGCGCTGCTCAACCACCTCTTCCAGGTGGTCGTCGCCTTTCAGACACTGGCCGCCAAGAAGGACGTGGACTTCAGCCGCACCCCTGACCGGCTCGGCGAGTACGGGGCGCGGTGGCCCGACCGGTTCGCGGACGAGACGGTGCGGCTGGTCGAGGCGTGGGCGGCGCCGGGCGCGGAGGAGGGGCTGACCGGCGGGATGCAGCTGCCCGCCCGGACCGTCGGCGCCATGGTGCTGCTGGATCTGACCGTGCACGCCTGGGACCTGGCACGGGCGACCGGCCGGCCGTACGCGCCGGCCGCGGGCTGTGTGACCGAGCTGCGGGCGCTGGCCGCCCGGATGGCCCCGACGGCCCGCACGATGAACGTCTTCGCCGCACCGGTCCCCGTACCTCCCGGCGCCTCCGACCTGGACGTGCTGCTGGCGGAAACGGGCCGCGACCCCCACTGGACGGCCGGCTGACGGGGCGTCGGCCGGGCCGCCGGACATGGCCCGATTGCGCCTGCGCCCGGCGGACTTCGTGCCTAGGGTGGAGCAACCGGCAACCGGCAACCGGCAACCGGCAACCGGCAACCGGCAACCGGCAGTCGCGGACGAGGCGGAGGCAGCCCGCAGATGGATGAGCACCGCACCTCCCGCGCTCCCCTTCCCCAGGCGCTGATCGACTTCTACGGGCTGGCGCCGCTGCCCCGGGAGGGCGGGCGCTACCGGCGCATGTGGGCGGGCCCCGAGCGCCCCGACGGACGGCCCGAGGGGACCGCGATCGTGATGCTGCTGACCGCCGAGCCGGGCGACTTCTCCGCCCTGCACCGGCTGCCGTCCGACGAGATCTGGCACTTCTACCGGGGCGACCCGCTCACGCTGTTCCTCCTCCAGGAGGGCCCCGGCGGGGGCACCGCCCGTACGGTCACCCTCGGGCCGGACGTGCTGGGCGGGCAGCACGTCCAGTTCACGGTGCCCGCCGGTACGTGGATGGCCGCCGAGGTCGCCGACGGCGGCTCCTGGACGCTCTTCGGCTGCACGATGGCGCCCGGTTTCACCTTCGAGGACTACGAGCACGGGGACGCCGCCGCACTGGCCGCGCGCTTCCCCGGGGAGGCGGCGCGGATCACCGCGCTGAGCCGGCCATGACCGCCACCCCGCCCGACGCCACCCACCCCGGTCTCCCCGACCTCCGGGGCCAGGTCACCCTCGTCACCGGCGCCGCCGGCGTCCTCGGCCGCGGGATCGCGCTGCGGTTCGCCGCCGCCGGCGCCGCCGTCGTGGCGCACTACCGTACGGGCGCCGAGGCGGCACAGGAGCTGGTCGCGGAGATCGCGGCGGACGGCGGGAGCGCGCTGGCGCTGCGCGCCGATCTGGCCGTCGAGGAGGAGTGCCAGCGACTGGTGACGGAGGCGGCCGGCTGGCGCGGCCGGCTCACCGCGCTGGTGAACAACGCGGGGGTGCAGCCGACCCAGGAGCTGGCGGCGATGTCGCTCGCCGACTGGCGGGCGGTGACCGACCCGAATGTGCACAGCGTCTTCGCCTGCACCCAGGCCGCGGCGGCCGTGATGCGCGCGGCCGGCGGCGGCTCGGTGACCCATATCGCCTCGATCGAGGCGGACCGCCCGGCGCCGCGGCATGCCCACTACTGCGCGTCGAAGGCGGCGGTGGTGATGCACGCCCGCGCGGCGGCGCTCGAATACGGGCCGCACGGCATCCGCGTCAACAGCGTCTCGCCGGGCCTGATCGGCCGGCCCGGCCTGGCCGAGGACTGGCCGGAGGGGGTGCGCCGCTGGCAAGCGGCGGCCCCCGCCGGGCGGTTGGGCACCCCGCAGGACGTGGGCGACGCCTGTGTCTTCCTGGCCTCGCCGATGGCGTCCTGGATCACCGGTCACGACCTGGTCGTGGACGGCGGCGTCTCGGCCCGCCCGACGTGGTGACCGCCGGGGCCCGGCGCCGCCCGCGCTGAACCGTTACGGCCAGACCAGGCAGTACGCCTGGTGCCCCGCCTCGTGCAGCCGGTGGCTGAAGTCCTGCCACTCGTGCAGGAGCTGGTAGACGGTGAAGGCGTCCCGCGGGCCGCCCCGGTCGGGGACGGTGGACCAGATGAAGGCGGCCGCGCCGACCGACTCCTCGCCGACCCCGCGCAGCGGGTCGACCACGGTCATCGGCAGCTTGACGACGGCGTAGTCGGGGTGCAGGACGACGAGTTCGAGCGGTGGAACCTTATGGAGCGGTATGCCCTCTATACCGGTGAGGACCATGGCGGCCATCGTCTCCGGCTTGATCTTGCTGAACATGCCGCCCATGCCGAGCTCGTCACCGCCGAGCTCCTCGGGGCGCATGGAGACCGGGACCCGGGCCGCGGTGGCGCCGTTGGGCGCACCGAAGTACCTGTACGTCACCCCCATGCGGCCGCCTCTGATTTCCCCGCCCGTGGTCCTGTTGCCCGTGGATTCCTCGCGCGTGGTCCTGTCGCCCGTGGTTTCCTCGCGCCGGTGACGGCCGCGCTGGGCGCGGTCGGGACCCCGGTCATTGGTTCCCTCGCCCAGTTCGCCACCGCGATGCATATCTCCACCCGACCACTCGCAGCCCCAGCCGCGCAACCCGATCATCGTCTCAGAGACCTCCCCCGTCACCGGCGTGTGAAACGCCCGGCCGCACGCCCCCGTGCGCCTCTGAGACCATTGCTTGCGTGACTTACTCGTACGTCCCCACAGTTTCGCAGACGAGTGGGGGCTGACGCCCGGTCGAAAGCGAGAGGAATCAAAAAAGGATCGAGATTGAACCGAGCGGCGCGTGAAGGCGTACCGCGAGGGGATTCCCGCACCGATGTCAGCCGGGCCGTGCCCACGAGCCGCCGCCCTCCCTCCGTTTATGCAGGTCAGGATCGCTGTGTCTTTTCCGTATGAAGCCCCTGTTTCGCAGTCGCTGTTCGACCGGGCGTCCGCCGTGACGCCGGGCGGCGTCAACTCTCCGGTGCGGGCGTTCCGCGCCGTGGGCGGTACGCCCCGTTTCATGGTGTCCGGTACCGGTCCGTACCTCACCGACGCCGACGGCCGGGAGTATGTCGACCTCGTGTGCTCGTGGGGACCGATGATTCTCGGCCACGCGCACCCCGAGGTGATCGCCGCCGTCCAGGAGGCCGTCGCCCGCGGTACGTCCTTCGGTACGCCCGGCGCGGGCGAGGTCGAGCTGGCCGAGGAGATCGTGGCCCGGATCGAGCCGGTCGAGCAGGTGCGGCTGGTCTCCAGTGGTACCGAGGCGACGATGTCGGCGATCCGGCTGGCCCGCGGGTTCACCGGCCGCCCCAAGGTGATCAAGTTCGCGGGCTGCTACCACGGCCACGTGGACGCGCTGCTGGCCGCGGCCGGGTCGGGCGTGGCGACCCTCGGGCTGCCCGACACGCCGGGGGTCACGGGCGCGCAGGCCGGCGACACGATCGTGCTGCCGTACAACGATCTGGAGGCCGTGCGGGCCGCGTTCGCCGCGCACCCGGGGGAGATCGCCTGTGTGATCACGGAGGCGTCGCCGGGCAACATGGGCGTGGTGCCGCCGCTGCCGGGCTTCAACCAGGGGCTGAAGGATCTGTGCGCCGCCGACGGCGCGCTCTACATCTCCGACGAGGTGATGACCGGCTTCCGCGTCAGCAAGTCCGGTTGGTACGGGATCGATGGCGTACGTCCGGATCTGATGACCTTCGGGAAGGTCATGGGCGGCGGCTTCCCCGCGGCGGCCTTCGGCGGCCGTGCGGACGTCATGGCGCATCTCGCCCCGGCCGGTCCGGTCTACCAGGCGGGCACCCTGTCCGGGAACCCGATCGCCACCGCCGCCGGTGTCGCGCAGCTGCGGCTGCTGGACGACGCCGCGTACGAGAAGGTCGACGCGGTCTCGGCGGAGGTGCGGGGCCTGGTCACCGCGGCGCTGGCGAAGGAGGGCGTGGCGCACCGGGTCCAGACCGCGGGGAACATGTTCACGGTCTTCTTCACGGACGCCGAGGTCACCGACTACGACGGGGCCAAGGCGCAGGAGACGTTCCGCTTCACCGCCTTCTTCCACTCGATGCTGGAGCAGGGCGTCTACCTCCCGCCGTCCGCCTTCGAGTCGTGGTTCGTCTCGACCGCGCACGACACGGCGGCCGTCGAGCGGATCGCCGCCGCCCTGCCGGCCGCCGCGCGCGCCGCGGCCGGGGCGACGGCCTGAGACGGCTGCGGGCGCACGGGCCGGCACCGCTTGAGACCACTGAATGAATGGGTGACATGAGCAGCGAAGAGATCACCGTCGTGCATCTGATGCGGCACGGCGAGGTGCACAACCCCGACGGCGTGCTGTACGGGCGCCGCCCCGGCTATCACCTCTCCGACCTGGGGCGGAAGATGGCTGACCGGGTGGCGGAGCATCTCGCGGGGCGGGACATCACCCATGTCGTCGCCTCGCCGCTGGAGCGTGCGCAGGAGACCGCGGCGCCGATCGCCGGTGCGCGGGGTCTGGATCTGGCCACCGACGAGCGGCTGATCGAGGCGGCCAATGTCTTCGAGGGGAAGACCTTCGGGGTCGGCGACGGTGCGCTGAAGAAGCCGGGGAACTGGAAGTACCTGACGAACCCGTTCCGGCCGTCCTGGGGCGAGCCGTACATCGAGCAGGTCGTACGGATGATGGCGGCGCTGGGCGCGGCGCGCGACGCGGCGCGGGGCCACGAGGCGGTGGCGGTCAGCCATCAGCTGCCGATCTGGATCGTGCGCAGCTTCGCGGAGCGGCGGCGGCTGTGGCACGACCCGCGGAAGCGGCAGTGCACGCTGGCCTCGCTGACGTCGTTCACCTTCCACGGCGACAAGATCGTTTCGGTGGGGTACAGCGAACCGGCGCGCGACCTGGTTCCCTCCCATCTTCTGGCGGGCGCCAAACCCGCCAAGGGAAAGACCAAGGCATTCGGGGCCTGACGACGCATCACTTGGCGCAACGTCAAAAGCCCACAAAATGAAATACCTGAGCGAATAGCCCCGGATTCCCCGACGCTCAACATGCCCTCCACTCGGTTGTCCGTTTATATGGATATCGAGTTCGGCGAGCACGAGGGGACGAGGGTATGCGCGCGATCAGTCGGCGAAACCTGCTGAGTATGGGAGTTGGGGCGGCGGCGGCCCCGGTCGTCGCCGGCTGCTCCTCGCCGACCCCGGACGCGGGGGCCAACAAGCAGCGCGTGAAGAACGTCCAGGCCCGCCCCAAGCTCATCGGTGACGGATCGACAGCGCATTCCGGAGCCCAGCCCCATCAGCCGAAATCCCCCGAACGGCTGGAGCCCGGTCAGACCCCGCCGCAATTCGTGGTCTTCTCCTGGGACGGTGCCGGAGAGGTCGGAAACGGCCTCTTCCCCCGCTTTCTCCGGCTCGCCCGGGACCACGGCGCGGCCATGACCTTCTTCCTCTCCGGGGTCTACCTCCTCCCCGAATCCCAAAGACACCTCTACGAGCCGCCGAAGAACCCGCAGGGCGCCTCCGACATCGGCTACCTCAGCGACGTCCACATCAAGGAGACCCTCAAGTACGTGCGCGAGGCATGGCTGGACGGCCACGAGATCGGCACCCACTTCAACGGGCACTTCTGCTCCGGCAGGGGCGCCGTCAGGCACTGGAGCCCGCAGGAGTGGCAGTCCGAGATCGAGCAGGCGATGGACTTCGTCACCAAGTGGCGCACCCACACCGGCTTCACCGATCTGGAGCCCTTGCCCTTCGA
The DNA here is from genome assembly GCF_042724075.1 of Streptomyces sp. NPDC127097. Lineage (NCBI taxonomy): Bacteria > Bacillati > Actinomycetota > Actinomycetes > Kitasatosporales > Streptomycetaceae > Streptomyces > Streptomyces sp. NPDC127097. The sequence goes on from NZ_JBHXFI010000017.1 coordinate 45,242, forward strand.
TTACCGGCAGGAATTGGTCGGCAGCCGTACGCCCTGCCTCCTCGGCCAGAAAAACCTGCTGCCCACCGCCCGGGAACTCGGCTGGCGCTATGACGCCAGTTCACCCGGAGGAGTGCAGATGTGGCCGAAGAAGAAAATGGGGCTCTGGAACTTCCCGCTCCAGCAGATCCCCTTCCCGGGCCACTCTTTCGAGGTCCTCTCGATGGACTACAACATGCTCGCCAATCAGTCGAGGAACTCCACCAAGGCCCCGCCGGTCAACTATCCGGGCTGGCGGCAGCAGGCCACCGACGCCTATATCTCCGGTTTCCGCCGGGCGTACGAGACCAACCGTGCGCCCTTCTTCGTCGGAAATCACTTCGAGCAGTGGAACGGCGGCATCTATATGGACGCCGTCGAGGAAGCGATCAAGCACATCGCCAATGAGCAGAACCGGGATGTCCATCTGGTGTCGTTCCGGCAGTTCACCGACTGGATCGATGCCCAGGACCCGGAGGTGCTGCGCAAGCTCCAGCGGATCCCCGTCGGACAGCGGCCCGCCGGTGGCTGGAAGACGTACCTGACAGCGGCCTGACAAGCCCCTTCGTGGCGGGACGCGGCCGGTGAGGGGGGCGTGGAAGATCCGGAATGGGCCCATGCGAAACTTTTCACATGAGTGCCTGCCGCGCCCCACGCCGCCTCACGAGCCGCCGTCGCGTCGCCCTGCTCGCCGCGGGGACGGCGGTCGCCGCGCTGACGCTGAGCGCCTGCGGCGACGGCGCCTCCGGCGGCTCCGCCCAGACCCGCTTCGTCCAGGGCAAGAACGGCGTCGACACCGTCAAGAAGGACCAGCGGCAGCCGGCGCCCGAGCTCTCCGGTGAGTCCACCACCGGCAAGAAGCTGGACGTCGCCGACTACAAGGGCAAGATCGTCATCCTCAATGTCTGGGGATCATGGTGCGGCCCCTGCATCGCCGAGGCGCCGAACTTCGCCAAGGTCGCGAACGAGACCAAGGACAAGGGCGTCCAGTTCCTCGGGATCAACACCCGCGACTCCGAGAAGTCGCAGGCCACCAGCTTCGAGGAAGAGCACAAGGTGCCCTACCCGAGCCTGTTCGACCCGACCGGCCGGCTGATGCTGCGCTTCCCCAAGGGCAGCCTCAACCCGCAGTCCATCCCCTCCACGATCGCCATCGACCGGGACGGCAAGATCGCCGCGCGCTCGATCGGCCCGCTCGCGGAGGACGATCTGCGCAAGATGGTCGACCCGCTGATCGCCGAGAAGTGATCACGTGACCGTGCTCGCCGCCGCCGCGCAGAACCAGACCGTCCTCAACGGCACCCTGCTCGCCGCCGCCCCCATCGCGCTGCTCGCCGGGCTCGTCTCGTTCTTCTCGCCCTGCGTGCTGCCACTGGTGCCCGGCTATATGTCGTACGTCACCGGCGTCACCGGCACCGACCTCGGCGAGGCCAGACGCGGCCGGATGCTGGCCGGCGCCGGCCTCTTCGTCCTCGGCTTCACCGCCGTCTTCGTCTCCGGCGGCGCGCTCTTCGGCTTCGTCGGCCGGGACCTCCAGGAGTACCGGGAGGTCATCTCGCGCGTCCTCGGCGTGCTGATGATCCTGCTCGGCCTGGCCTTCGCCGGCGTCCTCAAGAACTTCGGGCAGCGCGAATTCCGCTTCCACAAGAAGCCCGCCATGGGCCTGGCCGGCGCGCCGGTGCTCGGGGTGCTCTTCGGCGTCGGCTGGACGCCCTGCCTGAGCCCCACCTTCGCCGCCGTCAGCACGCTCACGTTCTACGATGCCAGCGCCGTCCGCGGCGCCCTGCTCACCGTCGCGTACTGCCTGGGCCTGGGCCTGCCGTTCATCGCGGTCGCGCTGGCCTTCCGCCGGGTGCTCGGCGCCTTCGGCTGGGTCAAGCGGCACTACGTGTGGGTGATGCGGCTCGGCGGCGGCATGATGATCGCGCTCGGCCTCCTCCTCGTCACCGGCGTCTGGGACAGCCTGATGTCCGAGGTGCAGGCATGGACGCAAAGCTCCACCGTTGGGATCTGATTGATGTCCACCAAGACCGGCACCCCCCGCGACCCGGGCCCCGCGGCCGACGGGGGCAGCGATCTCGGCGCGGCCGGGTCCCAGCTCTCGACCGCGCCCACCGAGGACGTCACCCTCCCCTCGCTCGGCCCCCTGGGCTGGGCGCGCTGGTTCTGGCGGCAGCTGACCTCGATGCGGGTCGCGCTGCTGCTGCTCTTCCTGCTGTCGATCGGCGCCATCCCCGGCTCGCTGATCCCGCAGACCAGCATCGACCCGGTCAAGGTCGACCAGTTCAAGGCCGAGCACGGCACCCTCGCCGACATCTACGACAAGCTCGGGATGTTCCACGTCTACAGCTCGGTGTGGTTCTCGGCGATCTACCTGCTGCTGTTCATCTCGCTGATCGGCTGCATCGTGCCGCGCAGCTGGCAGTTCGTCGGACAGCTCCGCGGCCGCCCGCCGGGCGCCCCGCGCCGGCTGACCCGGCTGCCCGCCTACACCACCTGGCGCACCGACGCGGCGCCCGAGGAGGTCCTCGGGGCGGCGCAGCGGCTGCTGAAGAAGCGGCGGTTCCGCGCCCACCGGGACGGCACCGCGGTCGCCGCCGAGAAGGGCTATCTGCGGGAGGTCGGCAACCTCGTCTTCCACCTCGCGCTGATCGTGATGCTGGTGGCGTTCGCCGTCGGCAGCCTGTGGAAGTCCGAGGGCGGCAAGCTGATCACCGAGGGCGACGGCTTCGCCAACAGCCTCACCCAGTACGACGACTTCAAGTCCGGTGCCTTCTTCGACACCGACACCCTGGAGCCGTTCGGCTTCACCCTCGACAAGTTCGAGGCGACCTACGAGCGGTCCGGCCCGCAGAAGGGCACCCCGCGGGTCTTCCGCGCCCACATCAGGTACTTCTCCGGCGCGGACGGCAAGGAGCACAAGACCGCGATCGAGGTGAACACCCCCCTCGACATCGCCGGCTCCAAGGTCTACCTGCTCTCGCACGGCTACTCGCCGGAGGTCACCGTCAAGGACGGCCGCGGAAAGGTCGTCTACCAGGGCGCGGTGCCCTTCCTCCCGCAGGACCCCAAGAACTTCACCTCGACCGGTGTGGTGAAGGTCCCGGGCGCGCAGACCAAGGACGGCAAGCGCAATCAGCTCGGCTTCCAGGGCTTCTTCGTGCCGACGTTCGGCGGCAAGGGCTCCGGCTCGATGTTCTCCCAGTTCCCGGCGCTGGACTATCCGGTGCTGACACTGACCGCCTACCACGGTGACCTGGGCGTCGGCTCCGGGCTGCCGCAGAACGTCTACCAGCTCGACAAGAAGCGCCTCAAGCAATACAAGGACAAGGGCGCCCCGGTCGCGAAGATGATGCTGCCCGGCGAGACGATGAAGCTGCCCCACGGTGACGGCAGCATCAAGTTCACCGGCATCAAGAGCTGGGCCAGCTTCAAGATCAGCCACCAGCCCGGCAACGGCCTCGCCCTGACCGGCGCGGCCGCCGCCCTGGTCGGCCTGGCCGGCTCGCTGTTCATCCAGCGGCGCCGGGTGTGGGTCCGCGCCGAGCCGGGCGCCGACGGCCGCACCATCGTCGAGCTGGCCGGACTCGGCCGCAGCGAGTCCCCCCGGCTGCCGGAGGAGCTCGCCGAGCTCGCGCTGGCACTGGAGCCCGACGCCCCCCTCGCCCCGGCCGACGACACCGGCCCGGCCGACGACACCGCCCCGGCCTCCGCCCCGAAGCCCGACCCGAAGCCCGGACCGGCCCCGCACACCGGCCCCGGCTCCGAAGACCCCGCGGAGCCCACCGACTCCGCCGGACCTGCTGACCCCTCTGAAGGAGCGCGCGCGTGAACCTCGCTGCCGCAGCCAACGAGACAATGGCGCACAACAGCAACCTGCTGGTCTATTCGGCGATGGCGGTCTACACGCTCGCCTTCCTCGCGCACATGGCCGAGTGGGTGTTCGGCAGCCGCAGCAAGGTCGGCCGCACCGCCGCCGCCCTGACCACCCCGGCCAAGGCGCCCGCGACGGCGTCCGTCCAGGCCGGGTCCGGCGGCGCCACGGGAACCGCCGTACTGGAGCGCCCCAAGGTCGTCACCAGGTCCGTCGCCGGCAGCCGCGACGTCCCCGACGGGCCGGGCGCCGCGGGCGGCACCGAGAAGGGCGACCTCTACGGACGGATCGCCATCTCGCTGACCGTGCTGGCCTGGGGGCTGCACGTGGGCGGCGTCATCACCCGCGCCCTGTCCGTGCAGCGTGCCCCCTGGGGCAACATGTACGAGTTCTCCACGACCTTCGCCGCGGTCGCGGTCGGCGCGTACCTGCTGCTGCTCGTACTCAAGAAGAACGTCCGCTGGATCGGGCTCCCCCTGATCACCACCGTGCTGCTCGACCTCGGTCTGGCCGTCTCGGTGCTCTACACCGCCAGCGACCAGCTGGTGCCGGCACTGCACTCGTACTGGCTGTGGATCCACGTCAGCTGCGCGATCATCTCCGGCGCCGTGCTCTACCTCGGCGCCGTCGCCACGCTGCTGTTCCTCTTCCGCGACCGCCACGAGGCCAAGCTCGCCGACCCGGCGGCCAAGCAGCCCGGCACCTTCGCCACCTCCGTGCTGGAGCGGCTGCCCTCGGCCGCCTCGCTCGACAAGTTCGCCTACCGCATCAACGCCACCGTCTTCCCGCTGTGGACGTTCACCATCATCGCGGGCGCCATCTGGGCCGAGGCCGCCTGGGGCCGCTACTGGGGCTGGGACCCCAAGGAGGTCTGGACCTTCATCACCTGGGTCGCCTACGCCGGCTACCTGCACGCCCGCGCCACCGCCGGCTGGAAGGGCCGCAAGGCCGCCTGGCTCGGCCTGATCGCCTTCGCCTGCTACCTGTTCAACTACTACGGCGTGAACATCTTCGTGACCGGTCTGCACTCGTACGCGGGAGTCTGACCGCGGCGGCCCCCCGCCCGACCCACGGCGGTGCGCGCCACCGTCCCCGGTGCCGTACGGAACGCCTCGCCCCGAGGCCGCCCGTACGGCACCGTCGTTCCCGGGCGCGCCCGGCCCGCGTCCGCGCCGCCGACCGTCCCTCAGCGCCGCCCGCGCCCTCAGCGCCCTCAGCGCCGCCGGCGCCGCCCGCGCTCCTGACGCGGCGGCCGCTGCCCGCCGCCCGGCAGCGTCGGCTTCGGCAGATGCGCCACCTCCCACTGCGCCTCGGCCAGCTGCTCGGCGGTGTCGTCCGGCAGCCGCGGCGGCCGGCGCACCCGGTGGCGGAAGCCGAACGCGGAGGTCAGATCGCCGAAGGCGGACCGCCGCCAGTCACTGATGTTCGGCTCCGCGACGCCCGTCCAGCGCTCCAGGAACTGAAGCACCGAGGTGTGGTCGAAGGGATCGCCGGCCGCCCAGCCGCCCACCGTCCACGGCGACACGATCAGACACGGCACCCGGAAGCCGCCGCCGATCGGCAGGCCCCGGACGAACTCGTCCGCCGTCCCCGGCGGCGGCACCGGCGGCGGCACATGATCGAAGAGCCCGTCGTTCTCGTCGTAATTGAGGATGAAGACGGTCTTCGCCCACACCTTCCGGTTGGACGCGATCGCCTCGATCTTCTTCGCGACGTAGTCGGCGCCGGCCGCCGGCAGATAGTCCGGATGCTCGGACTGATGGCTGGTGGGGATCAGCCAGGACACCGCCGGCAGCCGGTCGGCGCGGGCGTCGTCCTCGAAGGTGCCGGCCGGCTGCGCCCGCATCCCCCGCTCGTAGAGCGGCTCCCCGGGCTTGGCGTCCCGGAACGTCTGGAACTGCTCCAGGAGATTGCAGCCGTAGTCGTCCTCCTCCTGGTAGACCTTCCAGCTGATGCCCGCCGCCTCCAGCCGCTCCGCGTAGGTCGTCCAGCGGTACGGCCGCGGCGCGGTGTTGTTCAGCACCGGCCCGCCCCGGGTACCGCCCGGGTCGAGCGTGCCGGTCATCCAGTACAGCCGGTTGGGCCACGTCGGCCCGAACACCGAGCAGAAGTAGTTGTCGCAGAGGGTGAAGGTCTCGGCGAGCGCGAACTGGAACGGGATGTCCGCCCGCGTGTGATACCCCATCACATACGGCCCGTTGACCCCGTCCGCCTTCCGGTGCGCGGGCAGCCAGCGGTCCATCTTCCCGCCGTTCCACGCCTCGTGCTGCACGGACCAGGCATGGCTGGTGGAGGGGATGGCCTGCGCGCTGGAGGTGTGGGTGTTCAGGCGGAACGGCAGCAGATAGCCGTCCGGGTTCTGCGCGTCCGGCTGATGGAAGACGGACCGGCCGTCCGGCAGCGTCAGCGCGTCCGGGTCGGCGAAACCACGGACCCCGCGCAGGGTCCCGAAGTAGTGGTCGAACGACCGGTTCTCCTGCATCAGCAGCACGACGTGCTCGACGTCGTGCAGCGAGCCGTGACGTGCCGGTCCGGCGGCGACGGCCTGCTGCACGCTGGGCGGCAGCAGCGACAGCGCGGCGGCGCCGCCGACCGCGCCGGCCGCGGAGCCGAGGAGTCTTCGTCGGGTCATGTCAGGCATATGAGCCACTCTCCCTGAGTCGCGGGAGCCCTCAGCGGGCCGACTTGACTGTGGCGGCGGCTGAGTCTCCCGGGCAGGGGGAGGTTGCTGAACGATGCGGCAAATGGCTGTGAACGGCGCTGAGTTGGCCGGACCTCGCTACGTCCCGTACGCCACACGAAGCAGCGCACGGCGGACTGCGCGATGGCGGGAATTACGCGTTTGCGCAGCGACGTCAGGACACGCGGCGCAGGCCCGGAGTTCCCTCGGGTGCAGGGTAGGGACGCTCCTCGGGCAGCAACGCGGCGGCCGCCGCGGTCTCCCCGGCCCGCACCAGCGCATGGACCTCCCGCGCCAGCGGGGTGACATCCCTGATCGCCACCGTCCACTCATCCGCGTACCGCCGCGACGCCTCCCCCGCCAGCCCCAGCTGAAGCGAACGGTACGGCAGCGCCCGCAACCCCAGATCGCGCTCCGGATCCCACTGCACCCGCGCCGGCGCCCCCTTCAACTCCCGCCGCCACGCGCCGCGATCGGCATGCTCGTCCGCGTCGAAATGTGACAGACAGGCATGCCGCAACGCCCAGTCGAACCCGCTCCGCTCGATCTCGACCGCCAGCACGGTCTCCTGATCCGCCTTCTCGCCCCACCCGCAGCGGTACATCATCCACAGGAAAGAGGGCTTGATCCATGTCATCCGCTCCCGCTTCCAGGCCGCGGGAAACCGCCCGTCCCGCGCGGCCGGCAGCCCGAGCGCGGGGGAGTACGCCTGGTACACGGTGACGGTCGTGCCGGTGTGCAGGGCGCGAATACGGCGCTGGGGCTCGGCGGGGGCTGCGGGACCGTCCGTAGTGGTGTCCACGGGGGTACGGGGAGCCGGGACGGGGCCGTGGGGCTGGTAGAGCTGGTGGTCATGGCTGGTCATCCTGGCGGAGGGCCGGGCGGCGGGCCGGCGAATTGCGGGGGCGGGGACCGTGCGAGGCGCGGGAGGGGGCGTCCCCACCGCTCACTCGTCCCCGATGTCCTCCCGCCACAGTTCCGGCCGCGCCCCGATGAAGTCCCGCATCATCGACGCGCACTCGGGGTCGTCCAGCAGCACGATCCGGACGCCGTGCCGGGCCAGCCAGTCGTGGCCGCCGTGGAAGGTGCGGGCCTCGCCGATGACCACCCGGGAGATGCCGAACTGGCGGACCAGGCCGCTGCAATACCAGCAGGGGGAGAGGGTGGTGACCATCGTCGTGCCGCGGTAGCCGCGCCGGCGGCCGGCCGCGCGGAAGGCCGCGGTCTCGGCGTGCAAGGTGGGGTCGCCGTCCTGGACCCGGCGGTTGTGGCCGCGGCCCAGCAGGGTGCCGTCCGGCCCGTAGAGCGCCGCGCCGATCGGGATGCCCCCCTCGGCCAGCCCGGCCCGCGCCTCGGCGACGGCCGTCGCCAGCATGCCGCGGGCCTGCTCCTGGAGATGGTCGGGGTGCCCGGTCGGGTCGCTGTGCCCGTCGACGCGGCCGTGCAGCCGGAACTCGTCGCGGTCCTGCCCCCAGTCCTGCGTACGGTCCATGGACTCACCGTACGCCGCGGACCGTGCCTCAGCCCGTGGCCGGCGGGGTGTCCTCCGGGCCGTTCGCGTCGCCCGGCCGGCCCTCCTTGCGGCGCAGCTCCTCCTCGCGGCGGCGCAGATCGGCCTCCCAGTCCTTCAGCAGCGCCTCGTCCTTCTTGTTCTCGTTCTTGAGGGACTGGAGGAACTCGGGGTTGTCGTCCGGCGCGACGAACTTCGTACGGTGGTTGCGGTGCCACTGCGACGGCGTGCTGCCGCCGCCCGCCACCGGCTGCCGCTGCTTGCCCGCCACCAGCCAGGCGACCGGGCCGACCAGTACCTCGCCGAAGAGCAGGATGATCAGGACCCAGACCACCTTGGGCAGGCCGCGCACCTGCGATTCGGGTGTGTTGAGGCAGTCGATGAACGCGTAGATCCACAGCGCCAGCACCAGTAGGAACGGCAGATACCTGAGCATTGTGGGACGGTCCCCCTGCGCGCGACGGCGGGCCCACGGCGGGGCCCGGTGACCCGTCCAGGGTAGTGCGTACCCGATACTGGAACGCATGGCTTATGACGATCTTCGCTCGTTCCTGCGCGCGCTCGAGCGGGAAGGCGACCTCAAGCGCATCAAGGCCGAGGTCGACCCGTATCTGGAAGTCGGCGAGATCGTGGACCGGGTGCAGAAGTCCGGCGGCCCGGCGCTGCTCTTCGAGAACGTCAAGGGCTCGGCGATGCCGCTCGCCATGAACGTCTACGGCACCGACCGCCGCCTGCTCAAGGCGCTGGACCTCAAGGCGTACGAGGACATCAGCGGCAAGATCGGCGGCCTGCTCAAGCCGGAGCTGCCGCACGGGTTCGTCGGCGTGCGCGAGGCGTTCGGCAAGCTCGCCGGCATGACGCACGTCCCGCCGAAGAAGGTCAAGGAAGCGCCCGTCCAGGAGGTCGTGCTCCGGGGCGACGAGGTCGATCTGGACCGGCTCCCGGCGCTGTTCACCTGGCCGGAGGACGGCGGTTCCTTCTTCAACCTGGGGCTCACGCACACCAAGCACCCCGAGACCGGCGTCCGCAACCTGGGCCTCTACCGCCTCCAGCGCCACGACAAGCGCACCATCGGCATGCACTGGCAGATCCACAAGGACAGCCGCAACCACTACCAGGTCGCCGCCAAGCGCGGCGAGAAGCTGCCCGTCGCCATCGCCTTCGGCTGCCCCCCGGCCGTCACCTACGCCTCCACCGCCCCGCTCCCCGGCGACATCGACGAGTACCTCTTCGCCGGCTTCCTCCAGGGCAAGCGGATCGAGATGGTCGACTGCAAGACCGTCCCGCTTCAGGTCCCCGCGAACGCCGAGGTCGTCATCGAGGGCTGGCTGGAGCCCGGCGAGATGCTGCCCGAGGGCCCGTTCGGCGACCACACCGGCTTCTACACGCCGCAGGAGCCGTTCCCGGCGCTGACCATCGACTGTGTGACGATGCGTAAGCGGCCGCTGCTCCAGTCGATCGTGGTCGGCCGCCCGCCGACCGAGGACGGCCCGCTCGGCCGCGCGACGGAGCGGTTCTTCCTCCCGCTCCTCAAGATCATCGTCCCGGACATCGTGGACTACCACCTCCCCGAGTCCGGCGGCTTCCACAACTGCGCGATCGTCTCGATCGACAAGAAGTACCCCAAGCACGCCCAGAAGGTCATGCACGCCATCTGGGGCGCCCACATGATGTCGCTGACCAAGCTGATCGTGGTCGTGGACGCGGACTGCGATGTGCACAACCTCCACGAGGTGTCGTGGCGGGCGCTCGGCAACACCGACTACGCCCGCGACCTCACCGTCGTCGAAGGTCCCGTCGACCATCTCGACCACGCCTCCTACCAGCAGTTCTGGGGCGGCAAGGCGGGCATCGACGCGACGGAGAAGTGGCCCGAGGAGGGCTACACCAGGGACGGCGGCTGGCCCGAGATGGTCGAGTCCGACCCGCGGACGGCGGCGCTGGTCGACCGCCGCTGGAAGGAGTACGGCCTCTCGTGAGCAGCGCATCCGCAGCCGTCCCACAGCCGGGCCGCACCAAGGCATTCCTGCGCCTGGTGATGATCGAGCACTCGGTCTTCGCGCTGCCCTTCGCCTACATCGCCGCGCTGACCGCGATGTACGAGGAGGGCGGCCGGCGCATCCAGTGGGGCCCGCTGCTCCTCGTCACCGTCGCCATGGTCGGCCTGCGCACCTTCGCGATGGCCGCGAACCGCGTCATCGACCGCGAGATCGACGCCCGTAACCCGCGCACCGCGCAACGGGAACTGGTCACCGGCGCGGTCTCGGTGAAGTCCGCCTGGACCGGCGCACTGATCGCGCTCGTCGTCTTCCTGGGCGCCGCCGCCCTGCTGAACCCCCTGTGCCTGGCGCTCGCGCCGCTCGCGGTGGTGCCGATGGTGGTCTATCCGTACGGCAAGCGGTTCACCAACTTCCCGCAGGCGATCCTCGGCCTCGCCCAGGCGATGGGCCCGGTCGGCGCCTGGCTCGCGATCACCGGGGCCTGGTCCTGGGAGGCCGTGATCCTCGGCCTCGCGGTCGGCATCTGGATCGGCGGCTTCGACCTGATCTACGCCTGCCAGGACGTGGAGACGGACCGTGAGATCGGCGTGAAGTCCGTCCCGGCCCGCTTCGGCATCCCGGCCGCGATCTGGGGCGCCCGCGGCTGCCACCTCGTCACGACGGGCCTCTTCGCCTGGTACGCCGTGGCGACCGGCGCGGGGGTGTTCCTCTGGCTGGGCCTGGTGATCGTGGCGGCGGCGTTCCTGTACGAGCACACGATCGTCAAGCCCCACGACCTGACCCGCCTGAACCGGGCGTTCTTCCAGGTCAACGGCTTCATCGGGATCGCGCTGTTTGTTTGTGCGCTGCTGGATCTGTTGGTGCGGGGGCTGGCGGTCTGAGGGGTGCGGGCGGGCGTCGGCGGGTGGATGCTGCGCCCCGCCCCTGCCCCGCCGTGCCTGCTGCCTCCCTCTTATCCGGCAACGATTACGTAGCGTAATCAGTTCCTTGCGGTGCGTGCGGGCTTGTTGCTCGGGCGGGCCGCGCCACGGTCGGTCAGGCGTTGTCGGTAGTCGCTCGGCCCCGCCTGACGGGTGTTCAGCCCTTGCTGAGGGGCCAGGCGATCAGGCGGGGGTAGGTCCACAGTTCGCCGCGGGTGGCCTTGACCGTGCCTATGACCGCGCAGATGACGCCGGACAGGGCGTAGGCGCCGAAGATGGCGATCACGGTGATCAGGGGGACCGCGAGGCCGGAGCTGTTGCGCTGTTCCTCCGTGGCGACCGCGGCGAAGGTGAAGGCGCTGGCGACGTACAGCACCAGCCCGAAGGCCGCCATGATGGCCTGGGTGATGCCGTAGTTCACGGCCTGGGTGGCGTGGTGGCGGATGTACGGGTCGTGCTGGTGGCGGTCGTTGCCGCGCAAGGACAGCGGGTAGATCCAGCCGAGGAAGGCGCCCAGGCCGCAGCACATCATCGTGCCCCCGGTGATGGTCAGCAGCGCGCCGAGGTGGGACCACATCGCGGGGCCCGAGGAGGGGGCGGGCGGCCGGGGGCCATAGCCGGGCTGCGGGGTGCCGGGGTAGCCGTAGCCCCCGGGTTGTGGCGCGCCCGGCTGAGGCGGGCCCGGCTGCGGCGCGCCGGGCCAGCCCTGCTGGGGTGCCCCGTACGGCTGCTGTGGTCCGCCGGCCGGTGGACCGTATCCGGGCTGGTGGTAGTCGGACATGCTGTGCTCACCCCGTGGTTACTGCGTGGCGCCTCAGGTGCCGTGTGGCACGCGCGCGACCGTGCGTCCGCCCCGTGACCGTGCGTCCGGCCCCGCGGCTCCCGTTCGGATCGAGGCTATGCGATGGGTCGGACATCGGCGGCGGGCAGGGCGCCGGGAGCGCGCCCCCGGAAGACGAAGGCCGCCAATACCCCGCCTATCAGCCCGAACAGATGCCCCTGCCAGCTGATGCCGCTGTCGGTCGGGAGCGCGCCCCACAGGATCGAGCCGTAGAGCACGCCCACCACCAGGCCGATGCCGATGTCGAGGAGCTTGCGCTCGATGAAGCCGCGCACCAGGAGATAGCCGAAGAGTCCGAAGACGACTCCGGAGGCGCCCGCGGTGTTGCTGTCCGGCGCGGCCGTGAACCAGACGCCCAGTCCGCTGGTGAGGATGATCAGCGCGGCGACGGCGAGGAAGCGGCGCACCCCGCTGCGCAGCGCGGCGACCAGGCCGAGCAGCAGCAACGGCAGGGTGTTCGCCACGAGATGGCCGAAGCCGAAGTGCAGGAAGGCGGCGGGCACGACGTCGGCGAGCTCGGCGGGTTCGCGCGGGGTGATCCCGAAGGTGTCCAGTGCGCCGCCGGTGGCGAAGTCGACGCCCTCCAGCAGCCAGAGCAGGGCCACCCAGCCCAGCATCAGGCAGATCGCGGGCTTCGCGCGTGAGGTCATCTCCGGCCGTCCCTTCTCGTCCCCCGGTGGGGCGGCCCCCGGCGGAGGTCCGCGAGGGGGCGCACAGGTAGGAACGGCCGTGAGGGGGTCTGTGGTTCCGCCGGATAGGCTCGATGCGTGGAGCCGCCGCACATCGACACCAGTAAGCAGGACCCCGGCCGCCGCCGTCCGTGGGTCGTGGGGATCTCCGGCGCGTCCGGGACGCCGTATGCCGCGTCCGTGCTGCGCGGGCTGCTCGCCGCCGGGGAGGCGGTGGACCTGATCGTCAGCCGGGCGTCGCGGCTGACCCTCCTGGACGAGACGGGGATCGCCTTCCGGGACGCTCATTGGCGCACTGACCTGCGGGAATGGCTGGCGCGCGGAGCCGATGGCAAGCCGGCGACGTTTCCGGTGACGGAGGCGGACCTGGCGGAGGTGCGCTATTGGCCGGCCGGGGATCTGGCGGCCGGGCCCTCCTCGGGTTCGTATCCGGTGAAGGGGATGCTGATCGTCCCGGCGAGCACGGCGTGTGTGGCCGGGGTGGCGCTCGGGCTCTCGAAGGATCTGCTCCAGCGGGTGGCGAGCGTGACGCTCAAGGAGCGGCGGCGGCTGGTGGTCGCGGTGCGCGAGACCCCGTTGAACGGGCCGACGCTGAAGCATCTGGTGACGCTGGACGAGGCGGGCGCCGTGGTGCTGCCCGCCTCACCGGCGTTCTATGCGGGGGCGACGCACATCCAGGATCTGGTGGACTTCGTCGCGGGCCGGGTGCTCGATGCGGCCGAGGTGCCGCACGGGCTGTACCGGCGCTGGGAAGGGGAGCTGCGGGGTGGCTCCAGGGAAGTGGAGGAGGCCCCGGAGGCTCCTTAGCGCTGCTTCGCTGCGGCGCGGCCGAAGAGGCGCCGGGTCCGCGGTGCCGCGGAGCGGTGGGCACGTGAACGATTGGCCTGGTCCTGAAGCTCGCGCATGCGGGCGTAGGCCATCTCGATCGAGTACACGGTGACAACTCCTGTGAGATCGTCTCTGAAAGATTTACAGGGCTAATGCCCTGCGTGCCTTAGATTCTACAGCCAGAACACGAAAATGCGTAAAGATTGGAAGGCTTGAGGGCATGGACGCGGTGGATAGGCAGCTCATCCAGGCACTTCGCGAGAACGGCCGGGCCTCGTATGCGGAGCTCGGCCGGCTCGTCGGCCTCTCCGGGCCCAGCGTCACGGACCGGATCAACCGCCTGGAGGCGGCCGGCGTGATCACCGGCTACCGCGCGACGGTCGACGCCGCCTCGCTCGGCCTCGGCGTCACGGCGCTGGTGGGCATCTCGCTGTCGGACGCCACCGACCACGAGGACGTCGCACAACGGCTGCGCGACCTCGAGGAGATCGAGGACTGCTGGTTCATCGCCGGCGACGACTCGTACATGCTCAAGGTGCGGGTGGGGGACGTGGACGGCCTGGAGCGCACCATCCGGCGGCTGTCCGGCACCAAGGGCGTCTCCCGTACGCGCACCACGATCGTGCTCTCCACCAAGTGGGAGAACCGCGTCGGCCAACTGCCCGAAGAGGCCGAATAGGCCACCGGGCGCCGCCGGTACCCGCCGGGGCGGACGGGCGCGCCAGGGGGCTCCGTCCGCCTCCCTTACGGGGGAGTACGCTCGACGAAGCCCGTTTCGGCTCCGAAGGAACGGCACCGGAACGGCACCGATACGGCAGAGACTGGGAGGCGACCGGATGGCTGCGTCGATGGATGTGGGCCTCAAGCGCGAGCTGGAGGCGAAGGTCCACGCCGGGGAGCGGCTGACCCGCGAGGACGGTATCGCCCTCTACGAGTCCGACGACCTGGCGTGGCTGGGCGGCCTCGCCCATGAGGTGCGTACCCGCAAGAACGGCGACGTCGTCCACTTCAACGTCAACCGTCACCTCAACATGACGAATGTGTGCACCGCGTCGTGCGCCTACTGCTCCTTCCAGCGCAAGCCGGGCGAGAAGGACGCGTACACGATGCGCATCGAGGAGGCCGTCCGCCTCGCCAAGGCGATGGAGAACGACAACCTCACCGAGCTGCACATCGTCAACGGGCTCCACCCCAACCTGCCGTGGCGCTACTACCCGCGCTCGCTCAGCGAGCTGAAGAAGGCCCTGCCGAACGTCTCCCTGAAGGCGTTCACCGCCACCGAGATCCACCACTTCGAGACCATCTCCGGGCTCTCCGCCTCCGAGATCCTCGACGAGCTGATCGACGCCGGCCTGGAGTCGCTGACCGGCGGCGGCGCCGAGATCTTCGACTGGGAGATCCGGCAGCACATCGTCGACCACCGCACCCACTGGGAAGACTGGTCGCGCATCCACCGCCTCGCCCACGAGAAGGGCCTCAAGACCCCCTCGACGATGCTCTACGGGCACATCGAGGAGCCCCGCCACCGCGTCGACCACGTGCTGCGGCTGCGTGAGCTCCAGGACGAGACCGGCGGCTTCCAGGTCTTCATCCCGCTGCGCTACCAGCACGACTTCGTGGACATGCAGGACGGCAAGGTCCGCAACAAGCTCCAGGCCCGGACGACGATGGCGACCGGCGCCGAGGCCCTGAAGACCTTCGCGGTCTCCCGCCTGCTCTTCGACAACGTCCCGCACATCAAGTGCTTCTGGGTGATGCACGGTCTCCAGACCACCCAGCTCGCCCTCCAGCACGGCGCGGACGACATGGACGGCTCGGTCGTCGAGTACAAGATCACGCACGACGCGGACAACTACGGCACGCCGAACAAGCTGACCCGTGAGGACCTGCTGGAGCTGATCCGCGACGCCGGCTTCCGCCCCGTCGAGCGCAACACCCGCTACGAGGCCATCCGCGAGTACCCGGGCCCGGACCCGGACCGCCGCGAATCCCCGCAGCCGATGCGCGTCTGACCTGCTCGGGAGCGCCGTCGGCGGGGAGCGTTAGGGTCCGGGTCATGAACGTGCGTTTCGACCTGGACCCTTCCGTCACCCCCGAACTCCATGACGGAATATGTGCGTTGTGGGCCGATGTCTCCAACGCCGGGGGCGCGGTCGGGTTCGTGCCGCCGGTGACCCGCGAGGACGTCCGCCCGGAGCTGCGCAAGCATCTGACGGCCATGGCCGAGGGCCGCCAGCGCCTGGTGGCCGGCCGGGACACGGACGGCCGGGTGCTGGCCACGGCGTTCCTCACCACCAACACCCACCGCCTGATGAAGCACTGGCTGTGGGTCTACACCGTCATGGTCCACCCCACCCTCCAGGGCAAGGGCGCCGGCCGCCGGCTGATGGCGGCGGTCGCCGACGCCGCCCGCTCCGTCGAGGGGATCACCGCGCTCCGCCTCACCTGCCGCGGCGGCTCCGGCGCCCGCCCCTTCTACGAGGCGTGCGGCTACCAGGAGGTCGGCCGGGTGCCCGGCGCGATCCGGGTGGCGGACGACGACTACCGCGACGACATCACCATGTGGCTGGATCTGGGCTGACGGCCGGGCCGGGTGCCGTGCCGGGCGGGCCGCGCCATGACCGGGCTGCGCCGGGGGCCGCGAAGATCGCCCGAAGCGCTGTGCTTGACTGGATGCAGACCCTTTAGGTTGCCGTTGAGGAGAAGGTCCCATCCGTGAGTAGCCACAACTTCGCCACGCTCCGCTACACCGCCCTTCGCATCGGCCTCTTCGTCGCCTCGTTCGCCGTGGTGTGGGTGCTGGCCTACGTCCACGTGATCCCGCTCGGACTCGGCGCCTCCAACATCTTCTGGCTGCTGCTGCTCGCCGTGGTGATCTCCGCGCCGCTCAGCTTCGTGCTGCTGCGCAAGCAGCGGGACGCGATGGCCCAGCAGATCGCCCCCAGGGTCGACCGTCAGCGTGCGCGCTTCGCGGCCAGCGTCGGCCAGGAGGACGGCCTGAAGTAAGGCCGCCCCTCCGGGGCCACCGGACCCGTGATGTAACACGCCTCACAGCCGCTTCGTCGCGACAGGCGCCCGTCGCCGTGGACTTCGCTCCACGGGCGGGCGCCTGTCGCGTTTCTGACGGCGGGTCCGGTGTGGGGACCGCCTCCCGGAACCCAAAGATTTTCTTTGGGTTCCTCAAAGTTCAAGTGTTAACGTTCGTGTCATGAAGACAGCAGCCGCGCCTCCGTCCCCCATGAGCACTCCGCTCGTGGCGCGCCTGCATGTCGATCTCTGCCGCTGTATGTCCGCGGCCTGTTGCCGCCGCTGACCTCTCTCCTCCAGCGGCCGGAGATCCTTCTCCCCACCCCTCCGGGCGGGAGAGGCCCGCAACGCTGCTGCTCCGCAGCCGCTCGAGTTCCTGGCGCTTCTTTTCGCCGTCCCTGACGCCTGACCTGTCCCCGGAGTGTGTCCCTTGTCCCCGTCCGCCGAGACTTCCGAGTCCGCACCGGCGCCGCAGCGCCCCACGTCCTCCCGCATACCCAAGATCCCGTTCTGGGTGCAGATCCTGACCGGCCTCGCCCTGGGCGTGCTGCTCGGCTGGGTCGCCAAGAGCGGTGACGTCGGCTGGCTCACCACCACGCTTCAGCACATCGGCGACCTCTTCGTCCAGCTGCTGAAGCTGGCCGTGGCGCCGCTGGTCTTCTTCGCGATCCTGGTGTCGATCACCAATCTGCGGCAGGTCAACAACGCCGCCCGGCTCGCCTCCCGCACGCTGCTGTGGTTCATGGTCACCTCGCTGATCGCCGTCGCGATCGGCCTGGCCATCGGACTGCTCAGCAACCCCGGCGCGGGCACCGGCCTGACCCCCAAGGACGGCAAGCTCCCCGACCACGCGGGCTCCTGGATCGACTTCCTGACCGGCATCGTCCCCACCGACATCATCACGCCGTTCACCGAGCTGAACGTGCTCCAGATCGTCTTCATGGCCGCCGTCGCCGGTATCGCGGCCCTCCAGCTCGGCGAGAAGGCCGAACCGGTCCTCGCGCTCAGCCGCTCGGTCCTCGAACTGCTCCAGAAGGCCCTGTGGTGGGTCATCCGCCTCGCCCCGATCGGCACCGTCGGCCTCATCGGCAACGCCATCGCGACGTACGGCTGGAACCTGATCGGCAAGTACGCGACCTTCACCGTCGACATCTACGTCGGCTGCGCGCTCGTCCTCTTCGGCGTCTACCCGCTGCTGCTGTCGACCGTCGCCAAGGTCAACCCGCTCCAGTTCTTCCGCGGCGCCTGGCCCGCCATCCAGCTGGCCTTCGTCTCCCGCTCCTCGGTCGGCACCATGCCGGTCACCCAGCAGGTCACCCAGCGCCTCGGCGTGCCGCGGGAGTACGCCTCCTTCGCGGTGCCGTTCGGCTCGACGACCAAGATGGACGGCTGCGCCTCGATCTACCCGGCGATCGCCGCGATCTTCATCGCCCAGATCTTCGGCGTCGACCTGGGCATCGGCGACTACCTCCTGATCGCCTTCGTCTCCGTCATCGGCTCCGCCGCGACCGCCGGCCTGACCGGCGCCACGGTCATGCTGACGCTGACCCTCTCCACCCTGGGCCTCCCCCTGGAGGGCGTCGGCCTGCTGATGGCCATCGACCCGATCCTGGACATGATGCGCACGGCCACCAACGTGGCCGGCCAGGCCGTCATCCCGATCCTGGTCTCCGCCCGGGAGAAGATCCTCGACCGCGACGCGTACAACGGGGCGCGGAGCATCAGCCTGGAGACGTCCGCCGCCGAGGGCGCGGACGAGAAGGTTTCCGTGCCGGTGCCGACTCCTGCGTAGTTCCCGGCCTGCCACACGGATGCGCCCCGACCACTAGAACCTAAGGATTCAAGGTCGGGGCGCATCCGTACGTACCGCCTCGCCGGGAGGCTGGTGGCGGCCGTCCCGCTAAGGCCGGCCCGCCTTCGCCCGGGGAAAGCACTCCGTGAAGTACACGGCGTGCTGGCTCGGCAGATTCACCCGGGCCCAGGAGCCGTCCGTGAAGCCGAATTCGAAGTTGTCGGCGTCGATGTCGGTACGGTGCCGGACCCAGGCCACCTGCTCGGCCGCTGTGCTCCAGCCCGGCTCGACGGCGCCCAGTTCCCCGCGGCGGCGGCCCCGCTGGACATAGCTGACGTGCAGCCGGCGGTCGGTGAGCTGGAGCACCGGCAGCGCGTCCGTGGTCGGCACGCGCGGCCACAGGGCGGTGGCCAGTCCGCCCGCCAGGCTTCCCCAGCCGCCCTTGAGCGGCTTGCCCCTCCGCCGCCCCCCGAAGAGATCGGGGATGGGCCCGAGGATCGCCTCGATACCCCAGTAGACCGACCAGAAGGCCCGTTTGGTGCCTTCCCAGCGGTCGCCCGGGAGACGCCGGCCGGCCAGGACGCGGGGGCGGTTCCACCGCCACGGCTTGGACAACTTCCATCCGGGAAAAGCGACTTCGTTCTGCACGAGCCGCTCCCCGGCCGGCAGCGCCTGCACCGCGCGCTCCCTCGCCTCCTTGTACGGCACTTTCCCCCAGGCGACCCGCAGACTCATCCGAAGACCTCCCGGACGGGCTTGGACCGCGCTGCGCTGTCGGCCAGGCGGTCGGTGAAGCGCTCGGAGTCGGGCCGGTCGGCGTACTGCTTCTGTTGCTCGGTCGGCTGCTCGGCCTTCGGGGCGCTCGGGCCGACGGGGGTCTGGTGCTCGACGTCCCAGCTCTTGTCGCCGATGTGGACCTCTTTGAGGCCGGTGCTGTCGTGGATCGCACGCTCGGCTGCGTTGCCCGCCTCCTGGGCCTTCTCGGTCACGCCGGCGGTCTTCTCGGAGACCCACTCACCGACGTCGACGCCGGTGTGGTGTTCGAGGACGCTGTTCGCCAGCGGCCCTGCCTCGATAACGGCACCGACCGCCTTGGCGCCCACCACCTTGTTGCCGATTCGCTTGAGGTTCTTGTTGATCTTCTTGCGGGCGTTCTTGTTCCGCCACAGCGCCTTGGCCTTGATGCGCGCCCGCCGCAGCTTTTGCACCGCCCGCATCCGGTCGGCGAGATCCTTGAGCTTGTCCGCCAGCTTCGCGGTGATCCGTACGGCCTTCATCGCACGGTGCGCGGCCCCCGCGGCGCCGATGAGCGGACCGATCGCGGCGCCGACACCAGCGGTCAGAATCGCGACGATCGCCGCCGTCGCGGCCGCGACCAGCAGGGCCTCAACGATCTCGGTGATCAGCACGACCATCGTTTCCTCGGCCTCGGCGCACGCCTCCGCGGCCATTTCGAGGAGTTCGGCGACCGTGTTCATGTCTTCGGCCTCGGCCTTGAGGGCCTTTTCGAACTCCGTCATGGCGCCGCCGAAGGCTTCTGACGCCTCGCCGGTCCAGGACCGCTGCAACGTCTTGCGCTCGGCCAGCAGATCCTCGAGGACGCCGTTCATGTCACGGGCCGCGGCGCGCCATTCCCTGGCGGTTTCTATCAGCTTCTCGTTGTCGCCGCTGACCTTTTCCAGATATTCGTCGAGCCCGAGGTCCTTGATGGCCCCCCGGATGACGGAGTCGAGCGCACCCGCAAGCGGGTTGCTCCAGTCGACGTCGAACCCGATGCGCTCCAGTGCCTGGCTCATGAGGCGCCCCCACCGAAGGCGAAGACCTGGTCGTCCTCGTTGTTGTCGTACGCTTCGGCCGTCAGACGGATCCCGTCGGCGATGGCGCCCAGCGATTCCTTGACGTCGTGGAGGTCGTTCACCGCCTCCTCGGACTGCGTGTCGTAGTCCGACTTGAGGCTGTCGGACTCCGCCAGCTGACCGAACACACCGCTGGACAGCTGCAGTTTGCCGACGCGGTTCCGGATCTTCTCCACTTGGTCCGCCGCATGGTCCGCCGCGTTCGCATAGCGACGTAGAGCCGTGCTCTCTACGTCGTACCCCGTGCCGCCCATTCGCCCCGTCCTCCCGTTGACCTGCCGCGCCCCCTGTGCTTGCGCTATCCCAAGTCTTTGCGGAAACAGGGGGATTACTTGGCTTGCACTGTACCTAGAGGTCAGTGGGGCGGTTGAGCCAAGTGGGTCAGCCGCGGGCTCGGCCGGTTCCGGGCGCGACCGGCAGCCCGGCGGGTATCGGTCTCAGCCCGTCACCGCCCCCGTATGCGCCAGAATCGCCGTCGCCAGTGGTGCATGGACGGCGGGCGGGAGCGCGTGCCCCATGCCCGGGATCTCGACGAGCCGCGCGCCCCGGACGCACTGGGCGAGGTGCTCGGAGTGCGGCGGCGGGAAGACCGGGTCGGCGGGTGCGCTGACCACGAGGGCCGGGACCTCGTTGCGGGCGAGCTGGTCCGTGCGGAGCATGCCGTCGTGCTCCGCACGGCCGTGTGCGGTGCCCACCCGGTGGTGTCCCGTGTGCGCGATGACCCGGTGCTCGAAGGCGCGGAAGGAGTCGTCATCGAACGGGAGCCGGTCACCGGCGAGTACGCGCCAGTGTTCGATCCGGCGCTCCACTTCGGCCGCCGGGCCGTGATCCTCGACCGGACGGGACCACAGCTCCAGGACCTCGGGCGAGATGCCCGGCAGTGCGTCGGCCGGGACCGTGCTGCCGTCGGGGCGGGTGCAGTGGGTGGTGCTGAGGGCCATGGTGCCGATGAGAGTGGCGCTGAGCAGTCGGTCGGGGTGGTCGGCGAGCACCATCTGGGCGAGCATGCCGCCCAATGACATGCCGACGATATGGGCCCGGTCGATGCCCAGCCCGTCCAGGACCGCGATCACGTCATCGGCGAGATCGGCGATCCGGTAGGGCCGTTCCTCGAAGGACCAGGTGGAGCGGCCGGTGTCGCGGTGGTCGTAGCGGACGACCCGGTGCTGCGCGGCCAGCGCGTCGACCAGCGGCTCCGGCCAGCCGAGGCCGCTCGCCTGGGCACCCATGACCAGCAGCAGCGGGGCCGCGTCGGTGGCACCGCGCTGCTCGGTCCACAGGCGGACCCCGGGGGCGGCGTCGATGAACTGCTGCATGGGGCGGTCCTCCAGGTGATGCGGACAAGGGCGTCGCGCCATCACAGAGGCGCGACGAGACGTATCGTCTCGCTATGGCGGGAACGCGTCAAGAGGCGAGGGGTGGGAAGCGAAGATCGTAAACTTACTTTGCAGTAAAGGGGCGGGATGGAGGGACATTCGGGGTGGGAGCTGTGAAGAGCAAGCGGGTGCCGCGCGCCGTCCGGGAGCAGCAGATGCTGGACGCGGCGGTACTGACCTTCGCGCGGCGTGGGTACCGGGCGGCCTCGATGGACGAGATCGCCGAACTGGCCGGAGTCTCCAAGCCGCTGGTCTATCTCTACCTGAACTCGAAGGAAGACCTGTTCAACACGGTGATCCGGCGGGAGTCGGCGGCGCTGGTGGCGGCCGTGACATCGGCCGTCGAGCCGGGGGCGGCGGCCGACCGGCAGCTGTGCAGCGGCCTGAAGGGCTTCTTCGCGCACACCGCCGAGCATCCGTACGGCTGGGCCGTACTCCACCAGCAGGCGCGGACGCACGGTGAGCCGTTCGCGCGCGAAGTGGCCGCGCTGCGGGCGGAAATCGTCGCGTTCGTCACGGAGTTGCTCGGTGCAGCCGCAAAGGAGGCGGGTTGCGTCGGCGAACTGGCCGAACGGGAGGTCGCCGGCCTCGCGCACGCGCTGGTCGGCGCGGCCGAGTCACTCGCCGAGTGGGCCAATGTCCGTACGGACGAGGGGGATTCGGGCGACCCCGAGCATCCGCCGGCCAAGGACACCGCGGCCACGATGATGAACTTCGCCTGGATGGGCCTCAATCAGCTCATGGGCGGAGAACGCTGGGCGCCGAGCGGCCTCGTCGACCACGAGAGCCGCTCCTGCGCCGGGCGATGAGACGGCCCGCGCGTCGGCTGCCGCCCCGGTCCCGGTCCTCCGGTGCCGGGGCGGCTCCGTATTTGACGGGACGAAGGTGGTGCCGGGGTATTGGCCAACTCCCGGTCCTCGCATAAATTTACCTCGAAGTAAGGTTACTGCTGGGTCAGGAGCGGTTGCTGCCCGGCGGGGTCTTGGTGGGTCTCGCTTTTGACTGCGGGTGGGTTGTGGCTGGTCGCGCAGTTCCCCGCGCCCCTAAGGGGGGCGCCGTGCGTTGTTTGGTGCGGCGCCGTTGTGGCTGGCGCGCCTGTTTGGCCGCCGTGCGTTGTTTGGTGCGGGTTCGTTGTGGCTGGCGCCGTTGCGGGGTTCGTGGTTGCCGCGGGGGTCGGAGGGGACGCACCGGGGCCCGTCCTCGGCGCGGGCGACGCGGGTGCGTGGGATTGATTGCCCCGGTGTTTGCTCCGGTCCTGCGGGCGGGCCCCGGTACATCCCCTCCGACCGTCCAGCGTTGCCGACTGCCGGACGGTGGCACCGCCCGTCACCACCCATCTCAGCCCTCGCCCAAGCTGCCCGGGGGTCAGATGCCTGCCAAGGGGTGCCGCTGTATTGCCGTAACGGTGATCGGTATGGCGGGTCCGCCGCGTACGAACGGTGGTCGGAGGGGATGTCCGGTGCCCCGCCCGCAGGACCGGAGCGGACGCCGGGGTGCCTTACCTCTGGGAGCAGGGCCGCCCGCGCCGAGGACGGGGTACCGGGCGTCCCCTCCGACCCGCCACCCACCCGCCGTAGGCGAACGGCGAACAGCCCACGGCAACTTGCACAGGAATGACGAGGAGCCGCTCGTGTCCCACCAGGAAAGTGCAACCCCCGGATCACTCACCACCCCCACCGCCACCCCCACCCTCACCGAGCCGCAGAAAACCCTGGTCGACGGGACGGTCCGCGAGGTCTACGTCCCCCCGCTGGCCGCCCCCGTGCGCAGTGGCTCGCTCGGGGACCTCCCCTTCGTCAACGCCCGCGAGGCCCCTGGCGACGTCGTGCTCGCCCGTAAGCAGCCCAGCGGCATCTGGCGCGACGTCACCGCCGCGGAGTTCGCCGCCGAGGTGCGCGCCGTCGCCAAGGGCCTGCTCGCGTCCGGCCTGCGCCCCGGCGACCGGCTCGCGATCATGGCCCGTACGACCTACGAGTGGACCCTCGTCGACTTCGCCGCCTGGGCGGCCGGCCTGGTCACCGTCCCCCTCTACCCCACGTCCTCCGCCCACCAGGCGCAGTGGATCCTGCACGACTCCGGCGCCCGCGCCTGCGTCGTGGAGGGCGTCGACGAGGCCCGTCTGATCAGCGGTCTCCGCGCCGAACTCCCCGTCCTGGACCACCTCTGGCAGTTCAACACCGGCGCAGTCTCCCAACTCGTCGCGGCGGGCGGCGACATACCGGACGAGGCGGTCGACCAGTGCCGCGCCGCCACCGGCCCGTACGCCCTCGCCACCCTCATCTACACCTCCGGCACCACCGGCCGCCCCAAGGGCTGCGCCCTCACCCACGCCAACTTCTTCGCCGAGGTCGACAACGCCGTCGAGCTGCTGCACCCGGTCTTCAAGTCGGTCAGCGAGGAGCCCGCCGCCACCCTTCTCTTCCTCCCGCTCTCCCATGTCTTCGGCCGGATGGTCGCGGTCGGCTGTCTGCGCGCCCGCGTCCGCCTCGGGCACGCCCCCAGCATCCGGACCGACGAGCTGCTCGCCGACCTGGCCGGCTTCCGGCCGACGTTCCTGCTGGCCATCCCGTACGTCCTGGAGAAGGTCTTCAACACGGGACGGGCCACCGCGGAGAAGATGGGCCGCGCCGCCTCCTTCGACCGCGCGGTCCGCGTCGCCCGCTCCTACGGCGAGGCCGTCGAGGCCAGGGAGCACGGGACGGGCCCGGGCCCCGGCGTGGCCCTCAAAGGCGCCCGCAAGCTCTACGATCCGCTGGTCTACCGCCGTATCCGCGCCGCCCTCGGCGGCAAGGTCCGCCACGTCCTCTGCGGCGGCTCACCCCTCGGCCGCCGCCTCGCCGCCTTCTACACCGGCGCCGGCATCGAGATCTTCGAGGGCTACGGCCTGACGGAGACCACCGCCGCCACCACCGTCACCCCGCCGCTCCGGCCCCGTATCGGCACGGTCGGCTGGCCGCTCCCCGGCACCGCCGTACGCATCGCCGACGACGGCGAGATCCTGATCCACGGGGACCACGTCTTCTCCGGCTACTGGGACGCGGCCCTCGGCGCGGCCCGTCCCGTCACCGACCAGGGCTGGCTGGCGACCGGCGACCTCGGGGCCCTCGACCCGGACGGCTATCTCACGATCACCGGCCGCAAGAAGGAGATCATCGTGACGACGGGCGGCAAGAATGTCGCCCCGGCCCCTCTGGAGGACCGCCTCCGCTCACATCCGCTCGTAGGCCAGTGCATGGTCATCGGCGACAACCGCCCCTACATCACCGCGCTGATCACCCTGGAGCCGGACGGGCTCGCGCACTGGCGCCAGATGAACAAGAAGCAGGATCTGCCGCCCGAGCGCCTGGTCCGCGACGAGCGCCTGCTGGCCGACATCCAGCGTGCCGTCGACGACGCCAACGAGCTGGTCTCGCGGGCCGAGTCCATCCGCCGCTTCGCGGTCCTCCCGGTGGACTTCACCGAGGACACCGGGCACCTCACCCCGTCCCTGAAACTCCGCCGGGCCGCCGTGGCCCGCGATTTCGCCAAAGACATAGCGGCCCTTTACGAAAGCAGGTGACCCCCGGTCTGGAGCAAAAGCCCTCGGCGCGTCAAACTGGAACCCCGTGTCACCTCTGTGGGGGAGGTGGCACGGGGTCTGACGTGCACTGCCGCATCACGGCATCTGGCTGACTTCCATCGGCCGGCCCGGCGGCCGCCGGCGCGCCGCGCCCACCGGGAGCCGGTCAGGGCCGGCTGCTGCGGGGCGAGTCGTCCGGGGCTGCTCAGCGCGGCGGCAGGGCCACGGCCGTCTGCATATCGCAGGTGTTGCACCAGAACGCCCAGCCGTTGGCGTCGACGGACCGCGACCCGCAGGCCAGACAGGGGTCGCCCACGAAACTCGCGGCGACCCAGGATCCGGCCGTCGCCGCCCGCCGCCCGGCGACCGCGCATTCGTCGGCGTAGCAGGGGATGCACAACCCGCCCTGCTGACCGGGCAGTTTCATCGACCGTATGCCGCAGGTCGAGCACGGGAGCCGGCCGACGTACTGCTCGTCCAGGCCGACCGGCTTACCGTTCCTACTGGAGGCCGCCATGCTGCCTCTGCCTCCTCTATGCCAGGACGGTTCCGGTGCCGCCACAACCGGAGCACTGTGTGGTGACGCGGTCGCCGGTCGGCGTCTCCCAGTCCACGGTGCCTCTGCCGGCGCAGTCGGGGCAGGGCTTCTGCGGGGGCAAGTGCTCGCTCATTCTGCCCACGGTAGGCCGGGTCATGTTCCGATGTGACCACTTTCCGTGATCGCTTCGGTACGGAGTTGTGCCGGCGTGGGGTGCGCGCCCCCGCGGGCGCGGTGGGCCGAGCGGGCAGGGGTGCGGCACGGCCCGGGGGCGTGGGGCGGGCGGCGCGCCCGGCAGAGGTGATCCGGCTATTCCTCCCCCTGCGGTTCATCCGGCCGGGAGTCGAGGTGGCCTGGGAATCCGCGGTCATTGGCGGAAGAATTCCCTATTGCGGTGGCATTCAGGGGTGTCATGCGCCGGACGACAAGAATTCAGGTGCCCGCCATTCGTGCGATGGGCGTGTCGGCGGGCGAAAAGGCAGGAGCCCCGCTCGCCACCGGAGTGGCGGAGCAGGGCTCCTTGGGTACTGCTTAGGGGCGACCTGGAAGAAATTCCGGGCCGGGCAACTTAGACCGGCGTGACGTTCTCCGCCTGCGGACCCTTCGGGCCCTGCGTGACGTCGAAGTTCACCTGCTGGTTCTCCTCCAGGGAGCGGAAGCCAGAGGCGTTGATCGCCGAGTAGTGGACGAAGACATCCGGGCCGCCGCCGTCCTGGGCGATGAAGCCGAAGCCCTTTTCAGCGTTGAACCACTTGACGGTTCCGGTAGCCATAAGCCCTCCTTGGGCCAAAGGGTTGCCCTGCTCCAGAACCTGCAAAGAAGTCTGAAACTACAAGAGCCTGCGGGGTCACATGCTCCGCAGGCTCTGTACTGCAAGGGAAACCAAACTGCAACTTGCGCTGAGCGTAGCATGTGCTGCTCCTGAGGCGGAAGAGCCAAAGATCACGTTTAACCGACCGCACTAACGTCCATACGGCGCCCCGCCGCGTTGCCCCAAGGGAGACGGGTCTAGCCTCCGCATGTGGACAATTCAACCTTCGGAGACGCACCCGCGGGAGCCGACGCCGGCCGCCGTCGCAGCCGGCCGCGAGTGGGCCACATCCAGTTCCTGAACTGCCTGCCCCTTTACTGGGGCCTGGCCCGTACGGGCACCCTGCTCGATCTGGATCTCACTAAAGACACGCCGGAGAAACTCAGCGAGCAGCTGGTCCGCGGGGATCTCGACATCGCGCCGATCACGCTCGTCGAATTCCTGCGGGCCGCCGACGACCTCGTCGCCTTCCCCGACCTCGCCGTCGGCTGCGACGGCCCGGTGATGTCCTGCGTGATCGTCTCGCAGAAGCCGCTGGACCAGCTGGACGGTGCCCGGGTCGCGCTCGGCTCGACCTCGCGGACGTCCGTACGGCTGGCGCAGCTGCTGCTCGCCGAGAAGATCGGGGTGCGGCCCGACTACTACACGTGCCCGCCGGACCTCGGTCTGATGATGCAGGAGGCGGACGCGGCGGTGCTGATCGGCGATGCCGCGCTGCGCGCCAATCTGCACGACGGGCCCCGGCTGGGGCTGGAGGTGCACGACCTCGGCCAGATGTGGAAGGACTGGACGGGCCTGCCGTTCGTCTTCGCCGTCTGGGCGACCCGGCGCGAGTACCTGGAGCGCGAGCCGGAGGTGGTGCAGAAGGTGCACGAGGCGTTTCTCGCCTCGCGGGATCTGTCGCTGGAGGAGGTCGCCAAGGTCGCCGAGCAGGCGGCCCGCTGGGAGACCTTCGACGAACCGGTCCTGGAGCGCTACTTCACCACGCTGGACTTCCGCTTCGGGCCCGCGCAGCTCAAGGGCGTCGCGGAATTCGCCCGGAGGGTCGGGCCGACCACCGGGTTCCCGGCGGATGTAAAGGTGGAGCTGCTGGAGGCGGCGGCCGCCCGTTAGCGAGCGGCGGCGCGGCGCGGCACGTGCTGCCGGGGCGAAGGGGTATGTCCCGTACTCCTGAGCCCGGCCGTGGCCTTCCCCCGGTGTGCCGCTGGCCGCCGCCCGGCCGGGCGGTGAGCGTGTCGTACCCCTGACGTACGCTGGTTCAGTTCGTGATGCCCGCCTGCGAAAGGGACGCCCCGGTGACCGAGAACGCCGACCTCCAGTCCGTACTCGACCGCGCCGCGCAGGGCGGCCGCATCACGCCGGAGGAAGCGCTCGACCTGTACCGCTCCGCTCCGCTGCACGCGCTGGGCAAGGCCGCCGACGCCGTCCGCCGCCGCCGCTACGCCGGCACCGAGCACATCGCGACGTACATCATCGAACGCAACATCAACTACACCAATGTGTGCGTGACGGCCTGCAAGTTCTGCGCCTTCTACGCCGCGCCCAAGGACACCGCCAAGGGCTGGACCCGCGACCTCGACGACATCCTGCGGCGCTGCGCGGAGACCGTCGAGCTGGGCGGCACCCAGATCATGTTCCAGGGCGGCCACCACCCGGACTACGGCGTCGAGTACTACGAAGAGCACTTCTCCGCCATCAAGAAGGCATTCCCGCAGCTGGTCATCCACTCCCTCGGCGCCTCCGAGGTCGAGCACATGGCCCGGATCTCCAAGGTGTCCGTCGAGGAGGCCATCCAGCGCATCCACGCCGCCGGCCTGGACTCCTTCGCGGGTGCCGGTGCCGAGCTGCTGCCGGCGCGCCCCCGTAAGGCCATCGCCCCGCTGAAGGAGTCCGGCGAGCGCTGGCTGGAGATCATGGAGACGGCCCATGAGCTGGGGGTGGAGTCGACCTCCACGATGCTGATGGGCACCGGCGAGACCAATGCCGAGCGGATCGAGCACCTGCGGATGATCCGTGACGTCCAGGACCGTACGGGCGGCTTCCGCGCCTTCATCCCGTACACCTACCAGCCGGAGAACAACCACCTGAAGGGCCGGACGCAGGCCACCCTCTTCGAGTACCTGCGCATGATCGCCATCGGGCGGCTCTTCTTCGACAATGTCGCGCACATCCAGGGCTCGTGGCTGACCACCGGTAAGGAGATCGGTCAGCTGTCGCTGCACTACGGCGCGGACGACCTCGGCTCGATCATGCTGGAGGAGAACGTGGTCTCCTCGGCCGGCGCCAAGCACCGCTCCAACCGCACGGAGATCATCGACCTGATCCGCAAGGCGGGCCGGGTCCCGGCGCAGCGCGCGACGACGTACGAGCACCTGCTGGTGCACGACGACCCGGCCAACGACCCGGTCGACGACAAGGTCGTCTCGCATCTGTCGTCGACGGCGATCGAGGGCGGCACGGCCCATCCGGAACTGAAGCTGGTCGACGCCAACTGAGCCGCGGATGCTGACACTTCACCGGGTCCGGGGCGTCCGGCCCGGTCATGACGGGGAGCCGATCGCGGGGTACGCGGTCCTCGTCGACGGCGCCCGTATCGCCGCCCTCGGCCCGTACGAGGAGCTGTCGGCGGCCTACGGCAGCGCGCGGGTCCGGGAGTGGGACGGCGTGCTGACCCCCGGCCGGTACGAGCCCGGGGGCGCCGCGCTGCTGGAGGCCGCCTACCACCCCGACCCGCGCGAGGCCGACGAGCTCGGCGGTGAGCCGCTCACCGGCGCGGCGCTCGCCGCCCTCGACATGACCGAGACCCGCTGGGGCGCCAGTGCCCGCCGTGGCCTTCAGCGTCTGCTGGCCGCCGGGACGACATCGCTGACCGGGCCGTTCACCCGGCCCGCGGTCCGTACGGCCGTCCAGCGGTCCGGGCTCGCGGAGCCGCCCGGCGGCCGCCCCCGTGCGCTGACCGTCGGCGGCGCGGCCGATTTCGCGGTCTTCGCCGAGGACGGCAGCGCTCTGGCCACCGTCCTCGCCGGCCGTCTGGTGTACCGCCGCCGCTGACGGCGGGCGTGCCGGGCCGTGCCCGGTGCGGTTCCCGGCTCCGGCACGGTGGACAATGGCCGGGTGACCCGAGCATCCCTGG
Organism: Streptomyces sp. NPDC127097; assembly: GCF_042724075.1. NCBI lineage: Bacteria > Bacillati > Actinomycetota > Actinomycetes > Kitasatosporales > Streptomycetaceae > Streptomyces > Streptomyces sp. NPDC127097. The sequence continues at coordinate 74,694 of NZ_JBHXFI010000017.1, forward strand.
ACAAGCAGCCGCACGAAGTCGCCGCGATGTTCGACGACGTGGCGGCGCGGTACGACCTCACCAACGACGTGCTCTCCCTGGGGCAGGCGCGGCTGTGGCGCAAGGAGGTGGAGCGTGCGGTGGCCGCACGGCCCGCCGAGCGGGTGCTCGACCTCGCGGCCGGTACCGGCACCTCCTCGCTGCCGTTCGCCCGGACCGGTGCGTATGTGGTGCCGTGCGACTTCTCCGTCGGCATGCTGGGGGAGGGCAAGAAGCGGCATCCGTGGCTGCCGTTCACGGCCGGTGACGGTACCCGGCTGCCGTTCGCGGACGCGGTGTTCGACGCCGTCACCATCTCCTTCGGGCTGCGCAACATCCAGGACACCGATGCCGCGCTGGCGGAGCTGTACCGGGTCACCAAGCCCGGCGGCCGGGTCGTGATCTGTGAGTTCAGCGAGCCGACCTGGGCGCCGTTCCGGACGGTCTACACCGAGTACTTGATGCGGGCACTGCCGCCGGTCGCCCGCGCGGTCAGCAGCAACCCGGACGCCTACGTCTATCTCGCCGAGTCCATCCGCACCTGGCCCAACCAGCCCGAACTCGCCGCCCGGCTCCAGGGCGTGGGCTGGACCGAGGTGGCCTGGCGCAATCTGACCGGCGGCGTCGTGGCGCTGCACCGGGGGCGCCGGCCGGCCGAGGGCTGACACCGGCCGCCGACGGCACCGAGCAGGGAAAGGGCGCTGCGGAGCAATTCCGCAGCGCCCGCTCCCGGTTGACGTGCCCTCACAGATCCAGCCGGTGGCAGTACGCCGTGCGCTGCCCGTTCGGCGTGATCACGGTCTCCGCGCGCCGCATCCCCAGCCGCCGGGTCACCGCGAGCGACCGCTCGTTCGCGGCGGCCACCATCGCCACCACGTGCCGGACCCCGGCCGCCCGTACGGACTCCAGCGCGGCCTGCGCCGCAGTGGTGGCGTAGCCCTTGCCCCAGTACGCGCGGCCGAGCCGCCAGCCGATCTCGATCTCGCCCGCCGGGCCCCAGTCGTGCGGCCAGGGCTGGGCGCCGGTGAAGCCGATGACCGCGCCGTCCGCCGGGTCCACCAGGGTGTACAGGCAGAAGCCCAGTTCCGCGTGGTGCCGGCGCTGACGGGCGGTGAGCTCGTCGTACTCCGAGAGTTCGGCGGGGGCGCCGCCATGGAATTCCATCACGTCCGGGTGGTGGAAGGCTTGGTGCCAGTGCCTCGCGTCCTCCTCGGTGGGCACGCGCAGTTCGACGGCGGGGAGCGGGGTGTGCGCAGACTTCATGGGACAACCCTTCAGGTTCTGATCACCAAGGCCCCCATAGACTGCACATGCCCAGTGCCGGTCGGCACCCAGATATCCAGATATCGACTTCCGGGAGACAGCGCCGTGACCGAGTCCGCGTCCGTGACCGATTCCGTGACCCCCGCCCGATCGGAGCACAGCGCGGATGTGATCGTCGTCGGTGCCGGGCCGGCCGGCTCGGCCACCGCCTATCACCTCGCCAAGTCCGGCCTGGATGTGCTCCTTCTGGAGAAGACCGCGTTCCCGCGCGAGAAGGTCTGCGGCGACGGGCTGACCCCGCGCGCCACCAAGCAGCTGGTCGCGATGGGCATCGACATCTCAGAGGAAGCGGGCTGGCTGCGCAACAAGGGCCTGCGGATCATCGGCGGCGGCTCCCGGCTCCAGCTCGACTGGCCGGAACTGGCCTCGTACCCGGACTACGGCCTGGTCCGTAAGCGCGACGACTTCGACGAGCAGCTGGCCCGGCAGGCGCAGAAGGCCGGGGCGCGGCTGTACGAGCGCTGCAACGTGGGCGCGCCGATCGTGCACGAGCTGACCGGCCACATCACCGGCGTGCACGCCAAGCTCGGTGAGGAGAAGACCCCGGTCACCTTCCACGCCCCGCTCGTGGTCGCCGCCGACGGCAACTCCACCCGGCTCTCGCTGGCCATGGGCCTGCACCGGCGCGAGGACCGCCCCATGGGCGTGGCCGTCCGTACGTACTTCACCTCGCCCCGCCATGACGACGACTACCTGGAGTCCTGGCTGGAGCTGTGGGACCGCCGCGGCGCCGAGGACCGGCTGCTGCCGGGCTACGGCTGGATCTTCGGCATGGGCGACGGGACGAGCAACGTCGGCCTGGGCATCCTCAACTCCAGCTCCGCGTTCAAGGAGCTGGACTGGCGCGAGATCCTCAAGGCGTGGTGCGCCTCGATGCCCGCCGACTGGGGCTACACGCCGGAGAACATGACCGGCCCGATCCGCGGCGCCGCGCTCCCCATGGCCTTCAACCGCCAGCCCCACTACACCAGGGGCCTGCTGCTGGTCGGTGACGCGGGCGGGCTGGTCAACCCGTTCAACGGCGAGGGCATCGCCTACGCCATGGAGTCCGGCGCGATCGCCGCCGAGGTCATCGTGCAGGCGCACGCCCGTGCCACGTACGCGCAGCGCGAACTGGCCCTGGCGCGCTACCCGAAGATCCTCAAGGACACCTACGGCGGTTACTACTCGCTGGGCCGCGCCTTCGTGAAGCTCATCGGCAACCCCAAGGTCATGAAGATCGCCACCCAGCGCGGTCTGACCCACCCGCTGCTGATGCGCTTCACCCTCAAGATGCTCGCCAACCTCACCGACCCCACGGGCGGCGACGCGATGGACCGCATCATCAACGGGCTGAGCAAGGTCGCCCCGAAGGCGTGACACCGGGGCCGGCCACCGGACGGGAGGTCCGGGACCGGCCCGGTCCGTGCTCCGGCGGCGGCCGGGAAAATTTTCCGGGCGCCGCGGTCACACTCTCCGGCCGGAATCCGTCAGTGCGGTGACGACGGATTCCCCGAAGGAGAGCAGTGATGGAAGCACGGATGAAGAACCCCGCGGTGGTCCTGCCCGAGGCCATGCAGCCGCTCCTGGACGTGGTCCGGGCGACCCGCCGGGGCGGGGTGCGGGAGGCGACGCTGGAGCTGGTCCATCTGCGCGCGAGCCAGATCAACGGATGCAGCTTCTGTGTCGACGGGGGAGTGAAGAGCGCCCGGAAGGCGGGCGTCAGCGACGATCAGCTGTTCGCGGTCGCGGCCTGGCGGGAGGCGCCGTACTTCTCGGACGCCGAGCGCGCCGCCCTGGCGCTCACCGAGGCGGCCACCCGGCTCGCCGACAGCTCGGATCCGGTGCCGGACCACCTCTGGGACGCCGCCGCGGACCACTTCGACGAGCGCCAGCTGTCGGCGATCATCCTGACGATCGGCATCACCAACCTCTTCAACCGGCTCAACGCGACCACCAGGCAGCCGGCCGGCGCGGGCTGGTAACTCCCGCCCGGCGGCGGCCTGTGACGGCCCCGCCGCACGTCCCTGGCGGCCCGTCGGCGCATCCGGCGGGCCGCTCCTGCTGAGCCGTGATCCCGGGGGCCGGTGACCGGTCCGTCAGCCGGCGGGGGCCTGGGCCGGTGCGGGGAGCCGGCGGGCCGGGTCCGGGGACGGCAGGCGGCGGGCCGGGGCGGTCAGCCGCTCGGCGCCCGGCGGGACCGGTACCGCCGCGAAGATCGCGTTCTGCTGCTCCTGGAGCTCGCGCACCCTCGCGGGCGGCGTGCCCGGCAGCCGCTGCTCCTCGTACAGCTTGTGCGTCTCCAGCTGCGCCGCCTTGCTCTCGGGGGTGTGGAACTGGACCTCGAAGAGCTGGCCGGAGCGGGGCGCGCGCCAGACGGAGTTGACCGCCTTGTAGCCGGCCGGCCGGTTCCAGGTGTTGGTCCAGCGGGTGGAGTCGTTGCCCCAGGTGGACAGCAGCCCGGCCGCGGTGTGGACGCCCTGGCTGTAGGTGCCGGCCGGCCACTGGAGGGTGAAGCGGACCGCGTCATTGATCGTGCGGAGCGCCGCGTCCACGGTCTGCCCCGGTGTCTCCCGCAGCCGGGTGGCGACCTTGCGCTTGAGCGAGTCCGGCGACTTCAGCCGCTGGTCGAAGCCGACCAGCTCGGCATGGCTGATCCTGGCGGCCGCCCGGACCTCGGGGCTGATGGTGCGCTCGGCCCGCCGGGCGCGGGCGACGAAGCCGTCCACCTTCTTGTTCTCGGCGGCCGTCAGATGCAGCCCGTCCCGGTGCCAGCCGCCGTCCAGGCCGGCGGGCCGGCCGGCGAGCGGTGCGGCGGACGGTGCGGCGGTCGCGGTGTGGACGGCGCCCAGGCCGAGCGCGGTCGCCAGGGCGGCGGCCGTCGCGGCCCGGCTGACGAGGCGGCGGGGGGTGCGATGGGTGTTCATCGAAGCGCGGTTCCCTCTCTCTGCGGATACCGGACGACGCATAAGCGGCATCCACGGCATATGGCGAGAGGTGCAACGGCGCGCACCGCGCATCGGTGGCTCCACGGGGCGGCCTTCGGCCCGTACCTGGCTTGATCACGGCGCCGGGCGGCGCGAATCATCCGTCGGACGACGGGGTGGCGGACCGGCCCGGAGACTCGGCCCACGCAGAAGGACCGCCCCTCCCGAGCGGCGAGAGGGACGGTCCTTGTGCGGTGATCGCGCGCGCGGTGGTCCTAGAGGACGCGCACCGCGCCGGTCGGCATGTCGTAGTCGAGCGGGCGCTCGACGATGCCGGTGCTCGGGTTCTGGGCGCCGATGAACTTGCCGCCGCCGACGTAGACGCCGACGTGGTAGGCGCTGCCCGCGCTGCCCCAGTACAGGATGTCGCCGACCTGGAGGTTGTCGAGGCCGACCTGGGTGCCGGCGGTGGACTGGTCCTGCGAGACCCGCGGCAGGTCGATGCCGATCTGGTTGAACGCGGCCTGCGTCAGACCGGAGCAGTCGTACGAGGAGGGGCCGCTGGAGCCCAGCACGTACGCCTTGCCGAGCTGCGCCTTGAGGAAGGCGACGAGGGTGGCGGAGCTGCCGGTGGCGTTGGAGGCCGGGGCGGACAGCGTCGAACGCTCGGAGGAGCGCGAGGCACGGGCCTCGGCGGCCTCCTTGGCCTTACGGGCCTCCTCGGCCTTCTTCTTCGCCGCGGCCTTGGCCTTCTTCACGGCCTCGGCCTTGTGCTTCTCCGCGGCCTTGGCGGCGTGCGAGAAGGCGCTGTCCTGGAGCGCCTGACGCTCGTAGTTGAACGCGACCTGCTCGGCCGTGTCGGCGCTCCTGGCGGCGCTGGTCGCCAGCGCCGTCGTGATCGTCGGCATCTCCTGGGTTTCGGAGACGGGCTTTTCCGCGGCGTTGGCCGGCACGGTGGCGCCGGTCACCGCGAGGGTGAGGAAGCCACCGGTCACGCCCGCGCGCAGCGCCCGCGAGGACGCGGAAGGACGGCGGGGCTTCCGGTGGCTGGGTATGAGTGCGTTCGGGGACATGGCAATAACGGCTATCAGGCCCCGCAGGTTGCTGCCAAGAAAGGTGCAGTGCGCCACACTTGACGCGTACGCGACGAACAAAACGGACTTTTGTCCGCCCGCTGTGCCCGCGGCGGGATGTCCGAATTTCGCGATCATGTTCCTACGCATGGCATTTGCTGCTCCATGCGGGCCCGGCGGGCGCCTACCACTTCCGCATCCGCCACGCCAAGGCTTCCCGGGCGTCAAGCGCTTAGTGCTGGAAATAGCGTGGGATAGGTCACTCTTGAGTGTCCGTTATGTTCCCGTGATCTCTCGTCGGCCGGTCGCTCGTGAACGGAAGCACGTACCGACGATCACGGTCGGGTCACGGCCGGGCCGGATCTCCGGGCCCGCCGCGTATAGCAGTTGGCCGTGTCCAGCGCCAATTTGCTTGCGGCGGCAACCACTTGATATTGGCACCCGCGCGCTGACCAGCGGTAACACCAGGGAATGTCACCTCTCGTGATCACTCGCGCGCTTCGCGTATGAAGATCACCGCTCATCCGACTTCATGATCCTTCGCCGGGTGGTGGAGATCACAAAGGCGTTGTTCACCCCCGTGTCGCAGATCACAGACCAGCGGGCATAAGATGCAGGCGGCTCGGGCTTGTGAACTGCCTCACATAGGCACGATCTCCATGGGGCAGCCGGAGGGCCCGGGCGGACCGCCATCCAGTCATCGTCGACTGAAGGGAGCGAGGACGGTGAACGCTTACGCGCCCATCCTCGTACTGGGAGCCCTCGGGGCAGGCTTTGCGATCTTCTCCGTCGTGATGGCCACCCTCATCGGGCCCAGGCGTTACAACCGGGCCAAGCTCGAGGCATACGAGTGCGGCATCGAGCCGACGCCGCAGCCGTCCGGCGGTGGTCGCTTCCCGATCAAGTACTACCTGACGGCGATGCTCTTCATCGTCTTCGACATCGAGATCGTCTTCCTCTATCCCTGGGCCGTCACCTTCGACGCCCTGGGGCTTTTCGGGCTCGTCGAGATGCTCCTCTTCGCGCTCACCGTCTTCGTCGCCTACGCCTATGTCTGGCGTCGTGGCGGCCTGGAATGGGACTAGGGGTCACACATGGGACTTGAAGAGAAGCTGCCGAGCGGCTTTTTGCTGACCACTGTCGAGCAGGCCGCCGGCTGGGTGCGCAAATCCTCGGTCTTCCCCGCGACCTTCGGGCTGGCCTGCTGCGCCATCGAGATGATGACCACCGGCGCCGGGCGCTACGACCTCGCCCGCTTCGGCATGGAGGTCTTCCGCGGCTCGCCGCGACAGGCGGATCTGATGATCGTGGCCGGCCGGGTGAGCCAGAAGATGGCGCCCGTGCTGCGGCAGGTCTATGACCAGATGCCGAACCCGAAGTGGGTGATTTCCATGGGGGTTTGCGCCTCGTCGGGCGGAATGTTCAATAACTATGCGATTGTGCAGGGCGTCGACCACATCGTTCCCGTTGACATTTATTTGCCGGGTTGCCCGCCGCGTCCCGAGATGCTGATGGACGCCATTCTCAAGCTCCACCAGAAGATCCAGGACACCAAGCTCGGGGTCCATCAGGAGCAGGCCGCCCGTGAGGCGGAGGAAGCGGCACTCAAGGCGCTGCCGCTGATCGAGATGAAGGGGCTGCTGCGGTGAGTGAGCAGACGAACCCCGAGCGTTCCGGCGACGGACCGGACGAGGCGGTGCCCGCGCAGCGCGAGGACACCGGTGAGGCCATCGCCACCCGCCGCGGCATGTTCGGCGCCAACAACGGCGGGGACACCACCGGCTACGGCGGCCTCGTCCGCACGGTCCGGCTGCCCGGCGCGGCCCAGCGGCCGTACGGCGGACCGCGCGGCACGGGTGGGGGCACCTCCCGGTCGAGCGGAGCCGAGAGTGGGGGAGGCTACGGGGAGTTCGACGAGATCGCCGACGAGCTGGAGGGCGCCCTCGACGAACAGGGGCTGGTCCCCGAGAACGTCATCGAGAAGACCGTCGTGGACCGCGACGAGCTGACCTTCCACATCGAGCGCGGCCATCTGCCGGCCGTCGCCAGGATCCTGCGGGACGATCCGGCGCTGCGCTTCGAGCTGTGCACGGGGGTGAGCGGAGTGCACTTCCCCGGCGACAAGGGCCGTGAGCTGCACGCCGTCTACCACCTGCGCTCGATCACCCACAACCGGCTGATCCGGCTGGAGGTCTCCGCCCCGGACGCCGACCCGCATGTGCCCTCGCTCGTGGAGGTCTATCCGACCAACGACTGGCACGAGCGGGAGACCTACGACTTCTTCGGAATCGTCTTCGACGGTCACCCGGCGCTGACCCGGATCATGATGCCGGACGACTGGCAGGGCTTCCCGCAGCGCAAGGACTACCCGCTCGGCGGCATCCCCGTCGAGTACAAGGGCGCCCAGATTCCGGCTCCCGACCAGCGGAGGTCGTACAGCTGATGACTACTGCACCGCACTCCCACTCCTCGTCCGGCCACCGCACTTCGAGCGACTTCGACACCGAGGAGTCGCTGGGCCGCGAGACCACCGAGGGGACCGTCTACAACGTCTCCGGCGGCGACTGGGACGAGATCGCCGCGGCCGCCGTGAAGGCCGACGACGAGCGGATCATCGTCAACATGGGGCCGCAGCACCCGTCCACCCACGGGGTGCTCCGGCTGATCCTGGAGATCGACGGCGAGACCGTCACCGAGGCCCGCTGCGGGATCGGCTATCTGCACACCGGCATCGAGAAGAACCTCGAATTCCGGACCTGGACGCAGGGCACCACCTTCGTGACGCGGATGGACTACCTGACGCCCTTCTTCAACGAGACGGCCTACTGCCTGGCCGTGGAGAAGCTGCTGGGCATCACCGACCAGGTCCCCGACCGGGCCTCGGTCATCCGCGTGCTGCTGATGGAGCTCAACCGGATGTCCTCCCACCTCGTGGCCATCGCCACCGGCGGGATGGAGCTGGGAGCCACCACGATCATGATCTACGGCTTCCGGGACCGTGAGCTCATCCTCGACCTCTACGAGCTGATCACCGGCCTGCGGATGAACCACGCCTACATCCGGCCCGGCGGCCTCGCCCAGGACCTGCCGCCGGGCGCGGTCGACCAGGTGCGTGAGTTCGTCAAGAAGATGCGGAAGAACATCGGCGAGTACGACAAGCTCGCCACCGGCAACCCGGTCTTCAAGGGCCGGATGGAAGGCATCGGCTATCTCGACCTGGCCGGCTGTATGGCCACCGGCGCCACCGGGCCCATCGTGCGCGCCGCCGGACTGCCGCACGATCTGCGCAAGACCCAGCCGTACTGCGGCTACGAGGACTACGACTTCGAGGTGCCGACCGCCGACACCTGCGACTCCTACGGCCGGTTCCTGATCCGGCTGGAGGAGATGCGCCAGTCGCTGCGGATCGTCGAGCAGTGCCTGGACCGGCTGGCGCCCGGCCCGGTGATGGTCGCGGACAAGAAGATCGCCTGGCCCGCCCAACTGGCCCTCGGCCCGGACGGTCTGGGCAACTCCCTCGACCACATCAAGAAGATCATGGGCACCTCGATGGAGGCCCTGATCCACCACTTCAAGCTGGTGACCGAGGGCTTCCGGGTCCCGCCGGGGCAGACCTACGCGGCCGTCGAGTCCCCCAAGGGCGAGCTGGGCGTGCATGCGGTCAGCGACGGCGGGACCCGCCCCTACCGGGTGCACTTCCGCGACCCCTCCTTCACCAACCTTCAGGCCATGGCGGCGATGTGCGAGGGCGGCCAGGTCGCCGACGTCATCGTCGCCGTCGCGTCCATCGACCCCGTGATGGGAGGCGTCGACCGGTGAACGCCACTCCGGCAAACCAGGACGTGCAGCTGGGGATGCCCGCGCTCCCCGCCCCCGATTACCCGGCGGACGTACGGGCCCGGCTGGCGGCGGACGCCAAAGAGGTGATCGCCCGCTACCCCGGCTCGCGGTCGGCGCTGCTGCCGCTGCTGCACCTCGTACAGGCCGAGGAAGGGCACATCACCCGTACCGGCATCCGCTTCTGCGCCGAGATGCTCGACCTCACCACCGCCGAGGTCACCGCCGTCTCGACCTTCTACTCCATGTACCGCCGCAAGCGCAGTGGGGACTACCAGGTCGGGGTCTGCACCAACACGCTGTGCGCGGTGATGGGCGGCGACGCCATCTTCGAGGAGCTCAAGGAGCACCTCGGCGTCGGCAACGGCGAGACCACCGAGGACGGCGCGGTCACCCTCGAACACATCGAGTGCAACGCGGCCTGCGACTTCGCGCCGGTCGTGATGGTCAACTGGGAGTTCTTCGACAACCAGACGCCGGAGACCGCCCGGCGGCTGGTCGACGACCTGCGGGCCGGCCGGACCGTCGAGCCCACCCGCGGTGCGCCGCTGTGCACGTTCAAGGAGACGGCCCGGATGCTCGCCGGCTTCCCGGACGAGCGGCCGGGCGCCGTCGAGGCCACCGGCGGCGCCGGCCCCGCCTCGCTGATCGGGCTGCGGCTGGCCAAGGGCGAGGCCGCTCCCGGCCGCGGCGCCGACCATGTCGTCGCCCCGCGGACCACGGCCGACGGCCCGACCGCCGGTGAGCCCCCGTCCGGCCACCCCGCCGAGGAGGCGCCCTCGGGCCACCCCAGCTCCCACGACGCACCGCAGCAGACGTCGGCCTCTGACGAGGCCAGCCCCTCTCCCGCCACCACCCCGGACGGAGAGGCTGCGCCTCGCGGTAACGAAACGGCCGGCCCCACAGCAGAGGAGGGGGAGTGATGACAGTGGCAGCCGAACACGGCGGTGCCTCCCGGCGCGAGACCGGCGGGGATCACCCCGAGAAGCTTCTGACGCCCGTCCTGTCCGCCTTCTGGGACCAGTCCGCGTCCTGGACGCTGGAGACCTACCGCCGGCACGAGGGCTACGAGGGCCTGCGCAAGGCGCTGGCGATGCCCCCGGACGACGTCATCGCCTACATCAAGGACTCCGGGCTGCGTGGCCGCGGTGGCGCGGGCTTCCCGACCGGGATGAAGTGGCAGTTCATCCCGCAGGGCGACGGCAAACCGCACTACCTCGTGGTCAACGCCGATGAGTCCGAGCCCGGGACCTGCAAGGACATCCCGCTGCTCTTCGCCAACCCGCACTCCCTCATCGAGGGGATCGTGATCGCCTGTCATGCGATCCGGTCGAACCACGCGTTCATCTATCTGCGCGGTGAGGTCGTGCCCGTCCTGCGGCGGCTGCACGAGGCGGTGCGCGAAGCCTATGCGGCGGGCTTCCTCGGGAAGAACATCCTGGGCTCGGGCCTCGACCTGGACGTGATCGTGCACGCGGGCGCGGGCGCGTACATCTGCGGTGAGGAGACCGCGCTGCTCGACTCCCTGGAGGGCCGTCGCGGACAGCCTCGGCTGCGTCCTCCCTTCCCGGCGGTGGCGGGCCTGTACGCCTGCCCCACTGTCGTGAACAACGTCGAGTCCATTGCCTCGGTTCCCGCGATCATGAACCGGGGCAAGGACTGGTTCCGGTCGATGGGCAGCGAGAAGTCCCCGGGCTTCACGCTCTACTCGCTCAGCGGCCATGTGGCCAACCCGGGCCAGTACGAGGCCCCGTTGGGCATCACCCTGCGCCAGCTGCTGGACATGAGCGGCGGGATGCGCCGCGGCCACCGGCTGAAGTTCTGGACGCCGGGCGGCTCGTCGACGCCGATGTTCACCGACGAGCACCTCGATGTCCCCCTCGACTACGAGGGCGTCGGCGCGGCCGGCTCGATGCTCGGCACCAAGGCGCTCCAGTGCTTCGACGAGACCACCTGTGTGGTCCGGGCGGTCACCCGCTGGACCGAGTTCTACGCGCACGAGTCCTGCGGCAAGTGCACGCCCTGCCGTGAAGGGACCTACTGGCTGGTGCAGTTGCTGCGTGACATCGAGGCGGGCAAGGGGCGGCCCGGCGACCTCGACAAGATCGACGACATCGCCGACAACATCAACGGCAAGTCGTTCTGCGCCCTCGGCGACGGCGCCGCCTCGCCGATCTTCTCCTCGCTCAAGTACTTCCGCGAGGAGTACGAGCAGCACCTCAACGGCAGGGGCTGTCCCTTCGACCCGGCCAGGTCGACCCTCTGGGCCGACAACGACGCTCACCTGGGGGTGAAGGCATGACCGTCACGACCACGGGGTCGGACAGCGGCTCCGCCGCCCGTCCCTCGGGGGGCGGCGAGGCAGCGATCCCGCCGGAGGACCTCGTCACCCTGACGATCGACGGCATCGAGATCTCCGTCCCCAAGGGGACGCTGGTCATCCGCGCCGCCGAGCTCCTCGGCATCGAGATCCCGCGCTTCTGCGACCATCCGCTGCTGGACCCGGCGGGCGCCTGCCGGCAGTGCATCGTGGAGGTCGAGGGCCAGCGCAAGCCGATGGCCTCCTGCACCATCACCTGCACCGACGGCATGGTGGTCAAGTCGCAGCTGACCTCCCCGGTGGCCGAGAAGGCCCAGCGCGGCGTGATGGAGCTGCTGCTGATCAACCACCCGCTGGACTGCCCGGTCTGCGACAAGGGCGGCGAGTGCCCGCTCCAGAACCAGGCGATGCAGGTCGGCGACCCGGAGTCGCGTTTCGAGGGCAGGAAGCGCACCTTCGAGAAGCCGGTGCCGATCTCCACGCAGGTGCTGCTGGACCGTGAGCGGTGTGTGCTGTGTGCGCGCTGCACCCGCTTCAGCAACCAGATCGCCGGCGACCCGATGATCGAACTCGTCGAGCGCGGCGCCCTCCAGCAGGTCGGCACCGGGGAGGGCGACCCCTTCCAGTCGTACTTCTCCGGCAACACCATCCAGATCTGCCCGGTCGGCGCGCTCACCTCCGCCGCCTACCGCTTCCGCTCCCGCCCCTTCGACCTGGTCTCCTCGCCGTCGGTGTGCGAGCACTGCGCGGGCGGCTGCGCGACCCGTACGGATCACCGGCGCGGCAAGGTCATGCGGCGGCTGGCGGCCGACGACCCCGAGGTCAACGAGGAGTGGATCTGCGACAAGGGGCGGTTCGCCTTCCGGTACGCGCAGCAGCGCGACCGGCTGGAGCACCCCCTCGTGCGCGACCCGGAGTCCGGCGAACTGGAGCCGGCGAGCTGGCCGGCGGCACTGGAGGCGGCGGCCCGCGGGCTGGCCGCGGCCAAGGGGCGCACCGGCGTACTGACCGGCGGCCGGCTGACCGTCGAGGACGCCTACGCCTACGCCAAGTTCGCCCGGATCGCGCTGGGCACCAACGACATCGACTTCCGGGCCCGGGTGCACAGCGCCGAGGAGGCCGACTTCCTGGCGTCCCGGGTCGCCGGCCGCGGCCGTGACCTGGACGGCGGGGACGTCACGTACACCGCGCTGGAGAAGGCACCGGCCGTGCTGCTGGCCGGTATCGAGGCCGAGGAGGAGGCCCCGGGCGTCTTCCTGCGGCTGCGCAAGGCGCACCGCAGGAGCGGACAGCGCACCTACGGGCTGGCCGCCTACGCCTCGCGCGGGCTGATCAAGGCCGGCGGCACGCTGCTGCCGGCCGCGCCCGGTACCGAGACCGAATGGCTGGACGCGCTCGCGGGCGGGGTCGGCCTGGAGGGCGAGGGCCGTACCGCGGCCGAGGCGCTGCGGGCCGAGGGGTCGGTGATCGTCGTCGGTGAGCGGCTGGCGGCGGCGCCCGGCGCGCTGACCGCCGCGCTCCGCGTGGCGTCGGCCACCGGGGCCCGCCTGGTGTGGATCCCGCGGCGGGCCGGTGAGCGCGGCGCCGTCGAGGCGGGGGCGCTGCCCGGGCTGCTGCCGGGCGGCCGGCCGGCCACCGATCCGCGGGCCCGCGACGAGGTCGCGGCCGCCTGGGGCGTGGCCGCGCTGCCGCACCGGCACGGCCGGGACACCGGCCAGATCATCGAGGCCGCGGCGACCGGCGAGCTCAGTGCGCTCCTGGTGGCGGGCGTCGAGGTCGCCGACCTGCCGGACCCGGCCCGCGCGCTGGCCGCGCTGGACCAGGTCGGCTTCCTGGTCAGTCTGGAGCTGCGGCCCTCGCAGGTCACCGAACGGGCGGATGTGGTCTTCCCGGTGGCCGCCGTGGTGGAGAAGGCCGGCACCTTCCTCAACTGGGAGGGCCGGGCGCGGCTGTTCGAGGCCGCGCTCAAACCGGACCAGATGACCCGCCGGCATCTGCTGCCCGACTCCCGGGTGCTGCACATGCTCGCCGACGCCCTCGACGTGCATCTGGCGCTGCCGGACATCCGTTCCGCACGCCGCGAACTGGACCGGCTCGGCGGCTGGGACGGGCCGTACGCGGGCGAGCCCGTGGAGACCGGGCGGCCGCTGCCCCGCCCCGACAGCGGGGAGGCCGTCCTCGCCGGCCACCGGCTGCTGCTGGACCAGGGGCGGCTCCAGGAAGGCGACCCGGCGCTGGCCGGCACCCGGCACGCCCCGGTCGCCCGGCTGTCGGAGACCACCGCGCAGGAGACCGGGGTCAAGGACGGGGATCTGCTGGCGGTCACCGGGCCGGCCGGCGTGGTCCGGCTGCCGCTCCAGGTCACGCCGATGCCCGACCGGGTGGTGTGGCTGCCGCTCAACTCCACGGGCGGTGGGGTCGCCGCCGATACCGGGGCCCGCCCCGGGGACCTGGTGAAGATCTCCGCCGCCCCGGGCACCCCGGAGCCGGCCGAGGAGGTGGACGCATGATGCAGCAGTTCGGTCAACTCGCCGCCGCCGGCAGTTCGCTGGCCCAGGAAGACCTGTCGATGTTCGGCCGCGATCCGTGGTGGCTGGTGGTCATCAAGGCGGTCTTCTGCTTCGCGTTCCTGATGCTGACGGTGCTGTTCTCGATCGTCTGGGAACGCAAGGTCGTCGCCTGGATGCAGCTGCGCATCGGCCCCAACCGGCACGGTCCCTGGGGGATGCTCCAGTCCCTCGCCGACGGCATCAAGCTGATGCTGAAGGAGGACCTGATCGTCAAGCGGGCCGACAAGGTGGTCTATCTCCTCGCGCCGGTCGTGGCGGCCATCCCGGCCTTCATGGCGATCGCGGTGATCCCCTTCGGGCCCGCGGGCAACGAGATCTCGATCTTCGGTGTCCGTACCCCGATGCAGCTGACGGACCTGCCGATCGGCATCCTCTACATCCTGGCCACGGCCTCGGTCGGCATCTACGGCATCGTGCTGGCGGGCTGGTCCTCCGGCTCGACCTATCCGCTGCTCGGCGGGCTGCGCTCGTGCGCGCAGATGATCTCGTACGAGATCGCGATGGGGATGTCGTTCGCGGCGGTGTTCCTCTACTCCGGGTCGATGTCGACGTCGACCATCGTGGAGTCGCAGCAGAACCGCTGGTACATCCTGCTGCTGCCGGTGTCGTTCATCATCTACATCGTCGCGATGGTGGGGGAGACCAACCGGGCGCCGTTCGACATGCCGGAGTCCGAGGGCGACCTCGTCGGCGGCTTCAACACCGAGTACTCGTCCATCAAGTTCGCGATGTTCATGCTCGCCGAGTACATCAACATGGTGACCGTCTCGGCCGTCGCGATCACCCTCTTCCTGGGTGGCTGGCGGGCCCCCTGGCCGATCTCCACCTTCTGGGAAGGCGCGAACCACGGCTGGTGGCCGCTGCTCTGGTTCACCCTCAAGGTGCAGCTGCTGCTGTTCTTCTTCATCTGGCTGCGCGGCACCCTTCCGCGGGTGCGCTACGACCAGTTCATGAAGCTGGGCTGGAAGGTCCTGATCCCGGTCTCGCTGGTCTGGCTGATGCTGGTCGCCACCGTCCGGGCGCTGAAGAACGAGGGCTACGACTTCTCCCAGATCGTGCTGTACGTCGCCGGCGGCGCCGTCCTGCTGCTGCTGATCTCGCTGCTCGTGGACTTCTTCCGGCGCGGTGCGGTGGCGGAGGAGACGGACGGCGACGGGGCCTTCGACCCGATGGCGGGCGGCTACCCCGTGCCGCCGCTGCCCGGACAGAGCCTGCCGCCGGTGCCGCGCCGCAGGCCGCGCCGGGAGCGGGAGCTGATTGTCAGTGGCGGGGCGGACACTGTCAGTGACGGAATCGGAAACGACGGAAAGGGGGGCGACGGTGCCTGAGTTCCAGAACCCCGTGGCCGGCTTCGGCGTGACCTTCAAGGCCATGTTCAAGAAGCGGCTGACCGAGCAGTATCCGGAGGAGAAGAAGCCGACGGCGCCGCGTTTCCACGGCCGCCACCAGCTCAACCGCCATCCGGACGGGCTGGAGAAGTGCATCGGCTGCGAGCTGTGCGCCTGGGCCTGCCCGGCGGACGCGATCTATGTCGAGGGCGCGGACAACACCGACGAGGAGCGCTACTCCCCGGGCGAGCGCTACGGCCGCGTCTACCAGATCAACTATCTGCGCTGCATCCTGTGCGGCCTGTGCGTGGAAGCCTGCCCGACCCGCGCACTGACCATGACGAATGAGTACGAACTCGCCGACAGGTCCCGGGAATCGCTCATCTACACCAAGGAAGAGCTGCTCGCGGGCCTGGAGGAGACCATGGTCGACAGCCCGCATGCGATCTACCCCGGCATGACGGAGAAGGACTACTACCAGGGACTGGTGACCGAGGCCGCGCCGGGGACCGTCCGTCAGGTCGCCACCTCCAAGGGCGAGAAGGCCGACGACAACCCGCAGGCGAAGGGGGCGCACGCATGACCGGCCTCGCCGCCGCGGCCTCCATGACCTCCACGGGGGAGGCCGTGCAGTTCTGGATCCTGGGCAGCGTCGCCGTCATCGGCGCGCTGTGCACGATCCTGATGAAGCGCGCGGTGCACAGCGCGCTGTCGCTCGCCGGGACCATGATCGTCCTGGCGGTCTTCTACCTCGCCAACGGCGCCTACTTCCTCGGCGTCGTCCAGATCGTCGTCTATACGGGCGCGATCATGATGCTGTTCCTGTTCGTGGTGATGCTCGTCGGTGTCACCGCCGCGGACTCCCTCAAGGAGACGCTCAAGGGCCAGCGCTGGCTCGCCGCCGCGGCGGGCCTCGGCTTCGGCATCCTGCTGATCGCCGGCATCGGCAACGCCTCGCTGAAGGAGTTCAACGGCCTGGGCGAGGCCAACGCCGGCGGCAATGTGCAGGGCCTGGCGGCGCTCATCTTCACCAAGTACGTCTTCGCCTTCGAAGCCACCGGCGCGCTGCTGATCACGGCGGCGGTCGGCGCGATGGTGCTCACCCACCGGGAGCGCACGGAGCGCGCGAAGACCCAGCGCGAGCAGTCCGAGGCACGCATCCGCGAGGGCAAGCAGGTACCGCCGCTGCCCGCCCCCGGCGTCTACGCCCGGCACAACGCCGTCGACATTCCGGGGCTGCTGCCCGACGGCACGGTGTCCGAGCTCAGCGTTAACCCGACGCTGCGGGGGCGCGGTCAGATCCGCGATGTTTCCGGCGCGTCGCTCGCCGAGCTGAAGGCTCTGGAGCGGCGCTCCGAGGACTGGCTGGGCCGGGGCTCCGAGGACGAGCCCGGCCCGTCGTCGTCCGGTGGCTCGCCGTCGACGGAGCACAAGGAGGGGGCCAAGAAATGAACCCGGTCTACTACCTCTATCTCGCCGCCCTGTTGTTCACCATCGGCGCGGCCGGGGTGCTGATCAGGCGGAACGCCATCGTGGTGTTCATGTGCATCGAGCTGATGCTCAACGCCTGCAATCTCGCCTTCGTCACCTTCTCGCGAATGCACGGGAATCTGGACGGCCAGATCATCGCCTTCTTCACGATGGTCGTCGCCGCGGCCGAGGTCGTGGTCGGTCTGGCGATCATCGTGTCGATCTTCCGCACCCGTCATACGGCCTCGGTCGACGACGCCAGCCTGATGAAGCTGTAAGGGGTCGCACAAAGTGGAGAACTTGATCGCGCTGCTTGTCGCGGCACCGCTGGTCGGTGCGGCCCTGCTGCTGTGCGGCGGCACCCGACTCGACCGCACCGGCCACTTGATCGGCACGCTGTTCTCGGTGGCCTCGTTCGCCATCGGGGTGGTGCTCTTCGCCGACATGCTCGGCAGGGGCGCCGAGGACCGTGCCCTGCATCAGCATCTGTTCAGCTGGATCCCGGTCGGCGGCTTCCGGGCCGACGTCGCGTTTCAGCTGGACCAGCTGTCCATGACGTTCGTTCTGCTGATCACCGGTGTCGGCTCGCTGATCCACATCTATTCGATCGGCTATATGGAGCACGACGAGCGGCGCCGCCGCTTCTTCGGCTACCTCAATCTCTTCCTCGCGGCGATGCTGCTGCTCGTCCTCGCCGACAACTACCTTCTGCTGTACGTCGGCTGGGAGGGCGTCGGTCTCGCCTCGTACCTGCTCATCGGGTTCTGGCAGCACAAGCCGAGCGCGGCCACCGCCGCCAAGAAGGCGTTCCTGGTCAACCGCGTCGGCGACATGGGCCTGTCCATCGCGATCATGCTGATGTTCACGACGTTCGGGACCTTCGCCTTCGGCCCGGTGCTCGCCGCCACCGGCGACACCTCCGAGGGCAAGCTGACCGCCCTCGGGCTGATGCTGCTGCTGGCCGCCTGCGGCAAGTCGGCGCAGGTACCGCTCCAGTCCTGGCTCGGTGACGCGATGGAGGGCCCGACCCCGGTCTCGGCCCTGATCCACGCCGCCACGATGGTCACCGCCGGCGTGTATCTGATCACCCGTTCCGGGGCGATCTTCAATGCCGCCCCGACCGCCCAGCTGGCGGTCGTCGTGGTCGGTGCGGTCACGCTCCTCTTCGGTGCGATCGTCGGTTGCGCCAAGGACGACATCAAGAAGGCGCTGGCCGGTTCGACGATGTCGCAGATCGGCTACATGATCCTGGCCGCCGGCCTCGGCCCGATCGGCTACGCCTTCGCGATCATGCATCTGGTCACCCACGGCTTCTTCAAGGCGGGCCTCTTCCTCGGCGCCGGTTCCGTGATGCACGGGATGAACGACGAGGTGGACATGCGCCGTTACGGCGGTCTGCGGAAGTACATGCCGGTCACCTTCGTCACCTTCGGCCTCGGCTATCTGGCGATCATCGGCTTCCCCGGGCTGTCCGGCTTCTTCTCGAAGGACAAGATCATCGAGGCGGCGTTCGCCAAGGGCGGCACCGAGGGCTGGATCCTCGGCGGTGCGGCCCTGCTGGGCGCCGCGATCACCGCGTTCTACATGACGCGGGTGATGCTGATGACGTTCTTCGGCGAGAAGCGCTGGGACCCCAGCGAGGTGCATCCGCACGAGTCGCCGAAGGTCATGACGCTCCCGATGGTCGTGCTGGCCGTCGGATCGGTCTTCGCGGGCGGGCTGTTCAGCGTCAACGAGACCTTTGTGAAGTGGCTGGAGCCGGTCACCTCGTTCGCCCACGGCCACTCCCCGGTCAGCGCCACCACGGTCACCGCCGCGACGATCGTGGTGCTGCTCATCGGCGTCGGCATCGCCTGGCTGATGTACGGCCGCAAGCCCGTGCCGGCGCTGGCCCCGCGCGGCTCGCTGCTGACCCGGGCCGCCCGCCGCGATCTGCTCCAGGACGACTTCAACCACATCGTCTTCGTGCGCGGCGGCGGGGAGCTCACCGGCACCCTCGTCCAGCTCGACCGCACCCTCGTGGACGGCGCGGTCAACGGCACGGCGGCGTCGATGGGCGGACTCTCCGGCTGGCTGCGCCGGTTGCAGACCGGATTCGTCCGTTCGTACGCGGTCCAGATGCTGGGCGGCGCCGCCGTTCTCGTCGCCGCGACCCTGCTGATGAGGGGTGTCTGAGCCATGTCGTTTCCCCTGCTGACGGCGGTGGCCGCGGTCCCGGCGGCCGGTGCGATCGCCACCGCCGCGCTGCCCGCCGCCAAGCGCACCGCGGCCAAATGGCTCGCGCTGCTGTTCTCGCTGATCACCTTCGCGCTGGCGCTGGTCGTCGGGTTCCGTTTCGACCCGGGCGCGAAGGGCCCGTTCCAGCTCACCGAGTCGCATGCCTGGATCAGCGACTTCGGCGTCCGCTACGAACTCGGCGTGGACGGCATCGCGGTCGCCCTGATCGCGCTGACCACCCTGCTGATCCCCTTCATCATCCTGGCGGGCTGGCATGACGCCGACCCCCTGGAAGAGGCCACACCCAACCGGCGCTGGCGGCCCACCCAGGGCTTCTTCGCGCTGATCCTGGCGGTCGAGGCGATGGTGGTGCTCTCCTTCGAGGCCACCGATGTCTTCCTCTTCTACATCTTCTTCGAAGCCATGCTGATCCCGATGTACTTCCTCATCGGCGGCTTCGGGGACCGGGCGGGCGGGGACGGCGAGGAGGAGGCCGCGGGCCGGCGGTCGTACGCCGCGGTGAAGTTCCTGCTCTACAACCTCGCCGGCGGGCTGATCATGCTGGCCGCGGTGATCGGGCTGTACGCCGTCACCGCCGACCAGCTCGGCACCGGCACCTTCTCGCTCCAGCAGATCGTCGAGGCCCGGGCGGCCGGCACGCTCGACATCGGCACCGGCACCGAGCGGCTGCTCTTCCTCGGCTTCTTCTTCGCGTTCGCGGTGAAGGCGCCGCTGTGGCCGCTGCACACCTGGCTGCCGGGCGCCATGGGCGAGTCCACCGCACCGGTCGCGGTGCTGATCACCGCGGTGGTCGACAAGGTCGGCACGTTCGCGATGCTCCGCTTCTGCCTCCAGCTCTTCCCGGAGGCCAGCAGCTGGGCGACGCCCGCCATCCTGGTGCTCGCGCTGATCAGCGTGCTCTACGGCGCGCTGCTGGCGGTCGCCCAGCGGGACATCAAGCGGCTGATCGCCTACGCCTCGATCTCCCACTTCGGTTTCATCATTCTGGGCATCTTCGCGATGACGACCCAGGGCCAGAGCGGCGCCACGCTCTACATGGTCAACCACGGCATCTCGACCGCCGCGCTGATGCTGGTGGCCGGCTTCCTGATCAGCCGCCGCGGCTCCCGGCTCATCGCGGACTACGGCGGCGTCCAGAAGGTCGCCCCGGTCCTCGCCGGCACCTTCCTCATCGGCGGCCTGGCCACCCTGTCGCTGCCGGGTCTGGCGCCGTTCGTCAGTGAATTCCTGGTCCTGGTCGGCACGTTCAGCCGCTATCCGGTGATCGGCATCATCGCCACCCTGGGCATCGTCCTCGCCGCGCTGTACGTCCTCGTGCTCTACCAGCGGACGATGACCGGGCCGGTGAAGGCCGAGGTGCGGAGCCTGCCCGATCTGCGGGTGCGGGAGCTGGTCGTGGTGGCGCCGCTGGTCGCGCTGCTGCTCTTCCTCGGGGTCTATCCGAAGCCGCTCACCGACCTCGTGAATCCGGCGGTCGGCCACACCCTGTCCGTCGTGGACAAGAAGGACCCCAAGCCCACTGTGCAGGTGGACGCCGGTCCCGGTGGAGGCCGGGCCGGCCAGGCCGTGCAGGATCAAGACCGGGAGGCCGCGAAGTGAGTTCCGTGGCAAGTGTCCACAGCCTGTGGACGGTGGCGCACGGCGCACCGGGCAAGATCCCGGCGCCGCACATCGAGTACGCCCAGCTGGCGCCGACGCTGATCGTCCTGGGCGCGGCGGTGGTCGGCATCGTCATCGAGGCGTTCGTGCCGCGCCGGCACCGCTACTACTCCCAGCTGCTGCTGACCGTGGTGGCGCTGGCCGCCGCGTTCGCCGCGGTGATCGGTCTGGCGGCCGGCGGCTTCGGCTCGGCCAAGGCGCATATCGCCGCCATGGGCGCCCTCGCGGTCGACGGGCCCGCACTGTTCCTCCAGGGCACCCTCCTGCTGGTGTCCCTGGTCGCGGTCTTCACCTTCGCCGAGCGGCGGCTCGATCCGGCGGCGCACGGCAAGCGGGTGGACTCCTTCGCCGCGCAGCCCGCGGCCGTCCCCGGCGGTGCCGCCGAACAGGCCGCGGTCAAGGCGGGGTTCACCACCACCGAGGTCTTCCCGATCGCGCTCTTCGCGGTCGGCGGCATGCTGGTCTTCCCGGCGGCCAATGACCTGCTGACCCTCTTCATCGCGCTGGAGGTCTTCTCCCTCCCGCTGTACATCCTGTGTGCGCTGGCCCGCCGCCAGCGGCTGCTGTCGCAGGAGGCCGCGGTGAAGTACTTCCTCCTCGGCGCCTTCTCGTCCGCCTTCCTGCTGTTCGGCGTGGCCCTGCTGTACGGCTACGCGGGCACCGTCACCTACGCCGGGATCGCCGAGGTGATCTCGGACGGTGCCAAGCAGATCGATCCGGCGCTGGCCGGCACGATGGGCAATGACGCACTGCTGCTGATCGGCGCCGCGCTGGTGCTGATGGGGCTGCTGTTCAAGGTCGGCGCGGTCCCGTTCCACATGTGGACCCCGGACGTCTACCAGGGCGCCCCGACCCCGGTCACCGGCTTCATGGCGGCCGCCACCAAGGTCGCGGCGTTCGGCGCGCTGCTGCGGCTGCTGTATGTCGTCCTGCCGGGCATGCGCTGGGACTGGCAGCCGGTGATGTGGGGCGTCGCGATCATCACGATGCTGGGCGGGGCGATCGTCGCCATCACCCAGACCGACATCAAGCGGCTGCTGGCCTACTCCTCCATCGCGCACGCCGGCTTCATCCTCGCCGGTGTCATCGCCACCAGCGAGGAGGGCATCTCCTCGGTGCTCTTCTACCTCGGCGCCTATTCCTTCGTGACCCTCGGTGCCTTCGCCGTCGTCACCCTGGTGCGGGACGCCGGCGGGGAGGCCACCCAGCTGTCCAAGTGGGCCGGGCTCGGCCGGCGTTCGCCGCTGGTGGCCGCGGTCTTCGCGGTCTTCCTGCTGGCCTTCGCGGGCATCCCGCTGACCTCCGGGTTCGCCGGGAAGTTCGCGGTCTTCAAGGCGGCGGCGCAGAGCGGCGCGGGCTGGCTGGTGGTGGTCGGTGTGCTCTCGTCGGCCATCGCCGCGTTCTTCTACATCCGCGTCATCGTGCTGATGTTCTTCCAGGAGCCCAAGGCGGACGGCCCGACCGTCGCGGTGCCCAGCCCGCTGACGACCACGGCCATCGCCATCGGCGTCGCGGTCACCCTGGTGCTCGGCCTGGCGCCGCAGTACTTCCTCGATCTGGCCGGCCAGGCCGGGGTCTTCGTGCGCTGACCACGGGCGGCGCGGCACGGCAACGGCCGCCGCCCGGAGCCCTCGGGGGGTTCCGGGCGGCGGCCGTCCGCGTGGCGGGGCGGTCAGCCCTTGGGCATCCCGCTCGGCATCTCCGGCATGTCGGGGATCTTCACGCTGCCGTCGGTGGACTTGGTGTACTTCTCGGTGGGGCCGTTCTTCCAGTCGACGGTCAGGGTCTTGCCGTCCGCGCCGGGCTTGAGGGTGCCCATGGTGCGGGTGGTGTCCCCGTCCGTGCACTTGAGCGCGGCCATGGTCATCCCGGCCATCTCCTGGACCTTGCCCAGACAGGCGGCCTTGTGGCCGTTGCTGAACGCGACGGTGCCCTTGGTGACCACCAGGATCAGCTGGCTGCTCTTCGGGCCGGACTTCCAGGCCCCCTCGAACGCCGCGGGGTCCGCGGGCTTGTCCGGAGTCGACGGCGCGTGGTCCGGCGACTTGCTCGGCGTGCTGTCCTTGCCGCTGTCGTTGCCGCCGCTGCTTCCGCAACCGCTGAGCAGCATCGCGGCGATGGCTGCCGCCCCGGCGATCTGCGCTGCCTTGCGCACGTACGTCTCCTCCGTTGTGGGACCAGGAAACGTGAGGCTAGCAGCGGCCCGGCAGCCGTCCGAGCCGTCGCCCGGATTGCGGCGGCGCCGGTACGGAGTTGGTGTGCGGCTGTGACGTAGGAGGCCCGTGAGGCGGCGGGGCGGGATCTCCGCGGCGGGCCGCCGCCTTCGAGGGCGATCCGCCGGACGGGCCGGCCCGCGCCGCGCCGGCCCGTCCGTACCGGTCATCCCGTCGGCAGGATGCGGCCGGTGACCTCGCCCAGGCCGATCCGGGCGCCGTCCGGGCCGGGCGCCCAGGCGGTGAGGGTGACCTCGTCGCCGTCCTGGAGGTAGGGGCCCTTGCCCTGGGTGAGTTCCAGCAGGCAGCCGAGCTGGTCCGGGTCGGGGCCGGAGACGGTGCCGGAGGCGAACAGATCGCCGGTGCGCAGCGAGGCGCCGTTGACGGTCATATGGGCGAGCTGCTGGGCGGCCGTCCAGTACATGGCGGAGAACGGCGGCCGGGAGACCGTCTCGCCGTTGACGCGCACCTCGATACGGATGTCGATGCCGCCCGGCTCCGCACCCGCGTCATCGAGGTAGGGCAGCAGCGGGACGTCCCGGGCGGGCGGCGCCGTACGGGCCTCGTCGAGGGCGTCGAGCGGGGTGACCCAGGCGGAGACGGAGGTGGCGAAGGACTTGCCGAGGAACGGGCCGAGCGGCACGTACTCCCACGCCTGGATGTCGCGCGCCGACCAGTCGTTGAGGAGGCAGACGCCGAAGACATGGTCGCGGAAGGCGCCCAGCGCGACGGGTTCGTGCAGCGTGGAGGGCGCCCCGACGACGAAGCCGACCTCGGCCTCGATGTCGAGACGGAGGCTCGGGCCGAAGGTGGGCGCCTCGTCCGCGGGGGCCTTGCGCTGGCCCCGGGGCCGTACGACCGGGGTGCCGGTGACGACCACGGTGCCCGCCCGGCCGTGGTAACCGATCGGCAGATGCTTCCAGTTGGGGGTCAGCGCCGCGTCGTTCGGGCGGAAGATCCGGCCGACGTTGGTGGCGTGGTGTTCGCTGGCGTAGAAGTCGACATAGTCGGCGACCTCGAAGGGGAGGTGCAGCGTGACCCCGTCCAGCGGATGGAACAGCGGCGCCACTTCGTCGCGGTGCGCGGGGTCGGTCACGGCGCTGTGGACGGCCGCGCGGATCTGCCGCCATACGGGACGGCCGGCGGCCAGCAGCGGGTTGAGGGTCGGTGCCGCGAGCAGTTCGGCGTGCGGGTGGATGGCGGCGGGCAGCGCGCTCGGCAGGGCGCTCAGATCGAGGACGCTGTTGCCGTAGCGGACGCCGAGGCGGCGCCGGTCGGGCGCGTCGGCGGTGCTGAAGACGCCGTAGGGCAGGTTGTGCGGGCCGAAGGGATCGCCTTCCGCCAGGTCGAACGGGCTCTGCTCGGGCATGGACAGCTCCTCGCGTGCGTCGTCGCCGGTGGGCGGCCGGGGCCGGGTGGCCGCGGGCCGTGGGGCCGTCGATCAGATTACGGCCGGGCGGTGATCAGCGGGGCGGTACCGGGGCGCGCGGGCGCGGAGGCGTACGCAGACGGGGGGCGGTGGCGCGGTGCGCTGCGCCCCACGCATCGGTCATGTCCGGAAAAGCCTTGCCGCACCGCGCAATTCGGGCCTAACTTCCTTCCCTGACCGGCGGGAGGACGGGGCCACCGGGCGGGAGGGGCGGACCGGCGGGTGACGGGGCTGTTGCTCCCCTCGCCGAAGAGGCGGCCGGGCGGCCGTTCTTCACGCGAGGGAGGGACCGAAGTGAGCACTCCGGTAGCGGTCATCGGGGCCGGTCCGTACGGGTTGTCCGTGGCCGCGCATCTAGGGGCGTACGGCCTGCCGGTGCGGGTCTTCGGGCAGCCGATGCGGAGCTGGCGCGCGGGGATGCCCGCGGGCATGCTGCTCACCTCATCCCCGGCGGCCTCCGGCATCGGCGTCCCGCAGCCCGGCCACACCCTCGGCGACTTCTGCGCGGCGACGGGGGAGGGGCCCTACGCCGCGGACCGGGACCTCGTCCCCGTGGAGACCTTCGTCCGGTACGGGCAGTGGGTGCAGCAGCGGCTGGTTCCCGGGCTGGAGCAGGTCCGGGTGGTCTCGGTCGACCGGCGGGCCGACGGCTTCGAGCTGAAGCTGGACAGCGGTGAGCAGGTCGGCGCGCGGGCGGTGGTCGTCGCCACCGGCCTGACCGGACTGGCGCAGCTGCCGCCGGAACTGGCCGCCGCGCTCCCGGACGGCCCGTCCGCCACCGGCCCGGTCTCGCACAGCTCGCAGCACCACGATCTGTCCGCGCTGGCCGGCCGGGACGTGGTGGTGATCGGCGCCGGGCAGTCGGCGCTGGAGAGCGCGGTGCTGCTCACCGAGGCGGGCGCGGCGGCCGTACGGGTGGTGGCGCGCGGTGTCGGCGCGGTGGGCTTCGGCGCGCCGCCGGACCACCGGCCGCGGCGGCGCCCGTCGCCGTGCGGCAGCGCCTGGCCGCGGTATGCGCCGGCGTACCGCGCCGGAGTCTTCCGCCGCCTGCCGGTGCCCGCCCGGCGGTATCTGGGGCACCGGGTGCCCGTCCCACGGGGGGCGTGGTGGCTGCGGGAGCGCTTCACCGACCGGGTGCGGGTGACGCAGGGGCGGCGGATCGTCCGGGCCACGGTCCGCGACGGCCGCCCCGTCCTGGCGCTGCGCGGCGCCGACGGGCAGGGCGGGGAGGTCGTCGCCGACCATGTGCTGGCCGCGACCGGCTACCGGATGGATCTGGCGGCGCTGGACTTCCTGGGCCCGGGGCTGCGCACCGGGATCGTGGTGCGGGCCGGCGGTCCGCTGCTGGACGGCGGCTTCGGCTCGTCCGTGCCGGGGCTGTATTTCACGGGGCTGCCGGCGGCCGCCTCCTTCGGGCCCGCGATGCGCTTCGTGTGCGGTACGGAGTTCGCCTCGCCGCGGCTGGCCAGGGCGGTGGCGCGGGCGTACGGGTGAGGCGGGGGCGGGCGCACCGGCCCGGCACCCTGTGACCCCGGGGCGCGCGGTGTCCCGTATGCCGTGTGCTCGCCTCGCCCGGGCATGACGGCCGGGGGCGCGTCGGCGCGGAAGTCGTCCTGCGCCACGGTGATTTCGCACGGGACGGTGACCGGTACGTCCGCCCCGGTGACCGGGGCGGTGACCGGGGCGGGGCTTTCCGGCCATGGCCGGTCCGCAGGCCCTTGCCCGAGCGGAAGCGGACCGGGGATGCTGGCGGTTGCCGGTCCCGCTCTTCCCGTTCGCCGGTCCCGCTCTTCCGCGTCGCAGCGCGTCAACAGATGATCCGGAACATCCCGGCCGAGGGGTCGCCGTGCTTCCCGGGCGGTTCGGGGGGCGGGCGCTCACGGTGATCGAACTGCGACCGGATACGCTGGCCAATGGTGGAGACAGCGACAGATCGACATTCAGTTTGATCGTCAGCAGACAGGAGTACCCCTCGTGACCGTCGTCGGGCCCTTCGGGCTGAGCGTGCGGGACCAGGCTCTTGAGGCCGATGTCCAGGCCGGGTTGGCGGCTGTCGAGGAGGGCCTGCTGGAGGCCACCAAGAGCGACGTGCCGTTCATCACCGAGTCCGCGCAGCATCTCGTGCGCGCGGGCGGCAAGCGGTTCCGGCCGCTGCTGGTGATGCTGGCCGCCCAATTCGGTGACCCCTACAGCCCGGGTGTGGTGCCCTCCGCCGTCGTCGTGGAGCTCACGCACCTGGCGACGCTCTACCACGACGACGTGATGGACGAGGCCGATGTGCGCCGCGGGGTGGCCAGCGCCAACGCCCGCTGGGGCAACTCCGTCGCCGTGCTGACCGGCGACTTCCTGTTCGCCCGCGCCTCGCACATCCTCGCCGACCTCGGGCCGGACGCGGTCCGGATCCAGGCCGAGGCGTTCGAACGCCTGGTGACCGGCCAGATCCTGGAGACCGCGGGCCCGCGCGACGGCCGGGACCCCATCGACCACTACCTGGACGTGCTCGCGGGCAAGACCGGCTCGCTGGTCGCCGTCGCCTGCCGCTTCGGCGCGATGATGTCGGGCGCCGAGGAGTCGACGGTCAACATCCTCACCCAGTACGGCGAGCGGCTCGGTACCGCCTTCCAGCTGGCCGACGACGTGCTGGACATCGCCAGCGACTCGCACGAATCGGGCAAGACGCCCGGTACGGACCTGCGCGAGGGCATTCCGACGCTGCCGGTGCTGCGGCTGCGGGCGCGGGCCGAGAGCGCCGCCGGCACCCCCGAGGACCGCGCGCTGTGCGAGCTGCTGGCCGGTGACCTCACCGACGACGCCCGGCACGCCGAGGCGCTGGCCGGTCTGCGCGCCCACCCGGCGCTCGAAGAGGCCCGTCGCGACACCGTGCGCTCTGCGCAGGAGGCCCGCGGGATGCTGGCGCCGCTGCCCTCGTGCATGGCCAAGTCGGCCCTTGAGGGGCTCTGCGACGCGGTGGTGCACCGCGCGGGCTGAGGCATCCCGGCCCGCCTGTCCCTGCGGTCTCCCGGCGCGCCTGTCCCTGAGGCGTCCCGCCGCGCCTGCGCCTGCGGCCCGGCTGCGCATCCCTGAGGGCCTTTCGCCGTATCCCCTAGGGAGTGCTCCGCCTTCTGTGGTACGGCATCCGACCTGAGGTGATCGTGCGTCATACCTCAGCAGTAGGACGAGTTGCTCCCGCGGGCTGACGTTTTGTGCCGGGCGATTTGATGTGATGGAACCACCTGAGCGCGGCGGGCAGGTCACCATGGGCCCCAGGGGGGAACACGTGGACAGCGCAGCAGCCGCCGCACACGACGGAGGTAGGGCAGATGCCACGGAACGAACCGACCGAGGTCACCGACGGATGGGGTGGGGAGCGCTCCCCGAAGCGCCGTAAGGCGGTGCGGTATGGCGTGCCGGTCGCGGTGGCGGGAGTGTCGGCGGCCATGATCGGGCTGGTCCCGGCGTTCGCCGGCTCCGCTCCGGACCTGCCGAAAATCTCGGCACAGGACCTGATAGCCAAGGTCGCCAAGTCCGATGTCCAGCAGCTCTCCGGCACGGTCCGGGTCACCACGGACCTCGGCCTGCCGTCCCTGCCGGGCGCCGGTGGCGGAGCGGGCGGCTTCGGCGGCGCCCCGGACGACGGCGCGCAGGGCGGGGACGCCGCCTCCGCAGCGCCCCAGAAGAAGCTGATGGAGCTGGCGTCCGGTGCGCACACGCTGCGCGTCGCGGCCGACGGCCCCGAGAAGCAGCGGGTGTCCGTCGTGGACAAGGCCGCTGAGTACAGCCTCGTCCACAACGGCAAGGACGTCTGGGCCTACGACAGCGGCAGCAACACCGCCGTGCACAGCAGCGCCCCCGGCGACCGGTCCGCCAAGCAGCACCGGGCCCCCGAGGGCCTGCCCAAGGACCTGAAGACCGCGACGCCGCAGGACCTCGCGAAGCAGGCCCTGGAGGCGGCCGGTGACACGACCTCGGTCACCGTCGACGGCACCGCCAAGGTCGCCGGACGGGACGCCTACCAGCTGCTGATCAAGCCCAAGCAGGCCGGTTCCACGGTCGGCTCGATCCGGGTCGCGGTGGACGCCGCCAACGGCGTGCCGCTGAAGTTCACCCTGACCCCCAAGAGCGGTGGCGCGGCCGCCGTCGATGTCGGCTTCACCAACGTCGACTTCGCCAAGCCCGCCGCGAGCACGTTCTCCTTCACCCCGCCCAAGGGTGCCAAGGTCGTCAACGGCGACAAGGAGCGCGCGACCGCGCAGCGCGAGCACGGCAAGGACGCCCCGTCCCGCGAGCACCTCGCCAAGGAGGTGGACGGGATGGACGTCATCGGCAAGGGCTGGACGTCCATCGCCACGATCAAGGGCGACGGCCCCGGTCTGCCCTCCGGCAAGGACATGGAGAAGGCCAAGGGCGCGGGCGGCGACGTCGGCAAGTTCCTGGACAGCATCGGCGACAAGGTCAACGGCAAGTTCGGCTCCGGCCGGGTCTTCAGCACCCGTCTGGTCAACGCCCTGATCACCGACAACGGCACGGTCTATGTCGGCGCCGTCGACAAGCAGACCCTGATCAACGCGGCCAACGCCGCCAAGTAAGGCACCACCGCGGCCTCGCGGGACCGCCGCGCCACCCCTTCGCGGAGGGGTGGCGCGAGCGGGCGGGACAACCTCCGCCGGTTCGACGCCGCCGACCCGGCCGCCGATCCCCGGACCCGCGAGGCGCGGGTCGGCCGGGCGCTGGAGCGGGTGGGCCTGGCCGCGGCGGCCGGCAAGAAGGCGCGCGCCTACTCCCTCGGTATGAAGCAGCGCCTCGGTCTGGCCGCGGCCCTGCTCCAGCCCCGTGAGCTGCTGGTGCTCGACGAGCCCACCAACGGGCTGGATCCCCAGGGCATGCGGGAGATCCGTGCCCTGGGCCGGGAGCTGGCGGCGGACGGCACCACCGTTTTTCTCTCCTCCCATCTCCTCGACGAGATCGAGCAGGTCTGCACCCATGCCGCGGTGATGGCCCGCGGCCGGCTGCTCACCCAGGGCACGGTCGCCGACCTCTCCGCCACGGTCCTCGGCCCGCACGGCCACGCCCGGCTCATGGTCACCACGCCCGACACCGCGGACGCGGCCCGGGTGCTGAGGGAGTGCGGGGTGACCGGGGTGGAGGCCACCGACGACCGGGTGACGGGCGAACTCCCGCCCCCGGACGCCCCTCCGGCCGGGGCGGAGGACGGGCGCCGCGGGAGATCGCGGAGCTCAACGCCGCGCTGGTGCACGCCGGTGTGCGGGTCCGCGGCTTCGGCACGGCGCGCGCCTCGCTGGAGGATGTCTTCGTGGCGCTGACCGGGGAGGGCTTCGATGTCGCGGGCTGAGGAGGTGGCGCGGACGCCCCGGCCGCTGTGGTCGCTGGGGCTGCTGCGCAGCGAGATCGTCATGACGTTCCGGCGCTGGCGGACCCTCGCGCTGCTGGCGGTGCTCGCGGGCGTACCGGTCCTGGTCGGTGTCGCCGTCCGGATCGAGACCGGTGGCGGCGGCGGCCCGGATGGCGGTGGCGGCGCGGGCGGCCCGGCCTTCCTCTCCCAGGTCACCCACAACGGCCTCTTCCTGGTCTTCGCCTCGCTCGCGGTGACCCTGCCGTTCTTCCTGCCGATGTCCGTCGGCGTGATCGCGGGCGACTCCCTCGCCGGTGAGGCACACGGCGGGACGCTGCGCTATCTCCTGGTCGCCCCCGCGGGCCGCCTCCGTCCGCTGCTGGTCAAATACGTCACGACCCTGACGTTCTGCCTGGTGAGCACCCTGGTGGTGGCGCTGTCCGCACTGGCGACCGGTGCGCTGCTCTTCTCCCTGGGCGAGGTCACCCTGCTCTCGGGCACCTCGGTGTCCTTCGGCGAGGGGCTGCTGCGGGCGTCGGCCATCGCGGTCGCGGTGGCGGTGTCCCTGACCGGGGTGGCGGCCATCGGCCTGTTCGTCTCGACGCTCACCACCAGCGGTATAGCGGCCATGGCGACCACGGTCGGCCTGCTGATCACCGTGCAGATACTGGACACGCTCCCGCAGCTGCACGCCCTCCAGCCGTACCTCTTCCCGCACTACTGGCTGTCCTTCGCGGATCTGCTCCGCGACCCCGTCTACTGGGACCAGCTGGAGAAGAACCTCGGCCTACAGGCGCTGTACGCCGTGGTGTTCGGCTCGGCGGCCTGGGCGCGCTTCACCACCCGGGACATCACTGCGTGAGGCGGGGAGGCCGTGGCGTCCCCGGCTGCTCCGCGGTGTGCTGGGCCGTTGCCGCGGGCGCCGCTTCCGTGGCCGCTTCGGGGGGAGGTGCCGCGGCGGCCGCCTGGGCCGCGGCCTCGGCCAGCGCCGCCCGCGCCCGCCCCGCGGTCCGCAGCGCGTCCCAGCTCAGCACCGCCAGCGCCAGCCACACCAGCGCGAACCCGGCCCAGCGCTCCGGCGGCATCGTCTCGTGGAAGACCGTGAGCCCCAGCAGGAACTGGAAGGACGGCGCCAGATACTGGAGCATCCCGATCATCGTCAGCGGCAGCCGCACCGCCGAGGCGCCGAAGCAGATCAGCGGCACCGCCGTCGCGACCCCGCAGGCCGACAGCAGCAGCGCCTGGCCCACCCCGGTGGTGAAACTGGCCTCGCCGCGCAGGCCGAGGAAGATCAGAAAGCCCAGCGCGGGCAGCAGCTGGAGGGCCGTCTCGGCGCTGAAGCCCTCGATCCCGTCGAGCTTGATGCCCTTCTTGACCAGGCCGTACGTCGCGAACGAGAGGGCCAGCGCGAGCGCGATCCAGGGCATCCTGCCGTAGGCGACGGTCATCACCAGGACGGCCAGCGCGCCGATGCCCACCGCCGCCCACTGGAGCGGACGCAGCCGTTCGCGCAGCACCAGGACGCCGAAGGCGATGCTGACCAGCGGATTGATGAAGTAGCCGAGCGACGCCTCCAGGACGTGCCCGGAGTTGACCGCCCAGATGTAGAGGAACCAGTTCGCCGAGATCACCAGGGTGCTGACCAGTATCAGCCCGAGCCTGCGGGGCTGCCGCAGCAGCGGGCCGATCCAGGACCAGCGGCGGAGCACGGCCAGGAGGACGACGGCGACCGGCAGCGACCACACCATGCGATGAGCCAGGATCTCGGACGGTCCGGCGTCCTCCAGCAGACGCCAGTAGAGCGGCAGCAGGCCCCACATGGTGTAGGCGGCGATGCCGTAGGCGAGTCCGGTGCGCTGATCGCTTCGAGGCTGCAAGGGACCCTCCTGGTGGTGCGGTGTCGCCCTGGTGAACGTAGCGCCGCCCGGACCGC
The DNA here is from genome assembly GCF_042724075.1 of Streptomyces sp. NPDC127097. Classification (NCBI taxonomy): domain Bacteria; kingdom Bacillati; phylum Actinomycetota; class Actinomycetes; order Kitasatosporales; family Streptomycetaceae; genus Streptomyces; species Streptomyces sp. NPDC127097. The sequence continues at coordinate 106,361 of NZ_JBHXFI010000017.1, forward strand.
CTGTCATGCCCGTCTTGCCATACGGTCATGACGGTCCACCGGCGGCGCTGCGGCGGCCCCCTTTAGGTGGGCAGCCCCTTCGGCCCCTCCAGCTCCTTCAGCGCCTCCGCGATCGCCTCGGCGATCGGTGTGGTCGGCCGGCCGATGAGCCGGGACAGCTCCCCGGGCGTCGCGGACAGCTCGCCGCGGGCGATCCCGGTGTCCGCGTCGGCGACCAGCTGGGCGCCCAGCGCCGGTACGCCCGCCTCCACCAGCAGCGCCGCATACTGCTCCGGCGGCAGATCGCGGTACGCGATGCGCCGGCCGGTCTGCCGCGAGACCTCGGCCGCGTACTCGGCCATCGTCCAGGCGGTGTCGCCGCTCAGCTCGTACACGGTGTTCTCGTGGCCGCTGCCGGTGAGCACGACGGCGGCCGCCTCGGCGTAGTCCCGGCGCGCGGCGGTGGCCACCCGGCCGCCGTCCGCGCTGCCCACGACGGCGCCGGTCTTGAGGGTGCCGGGGAGCGCGCCCGTGTAGTTCTCGTGGTACCAGCCGTTGCGCAGCAGGCAGTACGGCACCCCGGACGCGAGCAGCGCCTGCTCGGTGGCGAGGTGCTCCTCGGCGATGGAGAACGTGGCCGTCGGCCCGCCCAGCACGCTGGTGTACGCCAGCAGCCCGACGCCCGCCTCCCGCGCGGCGTCGATCACGGTGCGGTGCTGGGTGAGGCGCTGCCCCGCCTCGTTCCCGGAGATGAACAGCACCCGGTCACCGGCCGCGAAGGCGCCCTGGAGGGTTTCGGGGCGGCTGTAGTCCGCGGTCTTGATCTCCACCCCGCGGGCCGCGAGGCCGGCGGCCTTGGACCGGTCGCGGGCGAGGGCGACGATCTCGCCCGGGGTGGTGCGCCGGAGCAGTTCCTCGATGACGAGCCGGCCGAGTGCCCCGGTGGCGCCGGTGACGACGAAGCTCATGAGTACCCCCTGTGGGCGTCGCTGGCTGAGGACCCGACCGTACGCCTGCGATAAACGATCGTCTATGACGGGTGTACGGATAGCTGAGGCGGGATTTCCTTCAGCATCGCCCGGCGGCGCGGCACCGGCACGGCGCAGGGGAGGGGCGGCCCGCCGCGAGCACGGCCCACCGCGAGCACGGCCCACAACGCACGGATGCCTCCGCGAGCGCGGTGAAACGCTCCCGGAGGCACCCGTGCGGCACCGGTCGGTCAGCCGACGACCGTCCAGGTGTCGTTGCCGGTCAGCAGTGCGGCGAGGTCGCCCTTGCCCTTCTGCTCGATGGCGGCGTCCAGCTGGTCGGACATCAGGGTGTCGTAGACCGGCCGGTCGACGCTGCGCAGCACACCGATGGGGGTGTGGTGGAGGGTGTCGGCGTCGGCGAGCCGGGAGAGCGCGAAGGCCGTCGTGGGCGAGGGGCTGTGGGCGTCGTGCACCAGCACCCCGCCCGTGCCCTCCTCCCGGACGTCGATGACCTTGAGGTCGCCGGTGGCCGGGTCGCGGACCACGCCCTTGGAGCCGAAGCCGTCGGGGGCCAGCGCGCCGAAGCGGATCGGCTGCCCGTGCTCCAGCCGGATCACGGCCTCCTCGGCCTGGTCCTTGTCCTTGAGGGCCTCGAAGGCGCCGTCGTTGAAGATGTTGCAGTTCTGGTAGATCTCCACCAGCGCCGTGCCGGGGTGGGCGGCGGCCTCGCGCAGCACCGAGGTGAGGTGCTTGCGGTCGGAGTCGACGGTGCGGGCCACGAAGGACGCCTCGGCGCCGAGCGCCAGCGAGACCGGGTTGAACGGCGCGTCCAGCGAGCCCATCGGCGTCGACTTGGTGATCTTGCCGACCTCGGAGGTGGGGCTGTACTGGCCCTTGGTCAGACCGTAGATCCGGTTGTTGAACAGCAGGATCTTGAGATTGACGTTGCGCCGCAGGGCGTGGATGAGGTGGTTGCCGCCGATGGACAGCGCATCGCCGTCGCCGGTGACGACCCAGACGGACAGATCGCGCCGCGAGGAGGCCAGGCCGGTGGCGATGGCCGGGGCGCGGCCGTGGATGGAGTGCATCCCGTAGGTGTTCATGTAGTACGGGAAGCGGGAGGAGCAGCCGATGCCCGAGACGAAGACGATGTTCTCCTTCGCCAGGCCGAGCTCGGGCATGAAGCCCTGCACGGCGGCGAGGACGGCGTAGTCACCGCAGCCGGGGCACCAGCGCACTTCCTGATCGGACTTGAAGTCCTTCATGGACTGCTTGGCGTCGGCCTTGGGCACCAGGGAGAGCGCCTCGATCTGCGAGGGCCTCTCCGAGATCGCCTCAGTCATTGGTGGCCTCCTTAAAGACCTCCGCGAGCTGCTCGGCCTTGAACGGCATTCCGCTGACCTGGGTGTGCGACCGCACGTCGACGAGGTACTTGGCGCGCAGCAGAGTGGCGAGCTGTCCGAGGTTCATCTCCGGCACGATCACCTTGTCGTAACGCGCCAGGACCTCGCCGAGATTCCGCGGGAAGGGGTTGAGATGGCGCAGATGGGCCTGCGCGATACGGTCTCCCGCGCGCCGGACGCGCCGGACCGCCGCGGTGATCGGTCCGTACGTCGAACCCCAGCCCAGGGCAAGGGTCCGGGCGCCCTGGCCGCTCTCGTCGGCCGGGTCGTCGACCTCGAGGTCGGGCACCTCGACGCCGTCCACCTTCGCCTGGCGGGTGCGCACCATGAAGTCGTGGTTGGCGGGGTCGTAGGAGATGTTGCCGGTGCCGTCCTGCTTCTCGATGCCGCCGATGCGGTGCTCCAGGCCCGGCGTGCCCGGCACGGCCCAGGGGCGCGCCAGCGTCTGCTCGTCGCGCTTGTACGGCCAGAAGACCTCGGTGCCGTCCGCCAGCTGGTGGTTGGTGCCGGAGGCGAACTGGACCCGCAGATCGGGGAGTTCCTCGATGTCGGGGATCCGCCACGGCTCGGAGCCGTTGGCCAGATAGCCGTCGGAGAGCAGGAAGACGGGGGTGCGGTAGGTGAGCGCGATACGGGCCGCGTCCAGCGCCGCGTCGAAGCAGTCGGCGGGCGTCTTCGGCGCCACGATCGGCACCGGCGCCTCGCCGTTGCGCCCGTACATCGCCTGGAGCAGGTCGGCCTGCTCGGTCTTCGTCGGCAGCCCCGTCGAGGGCCCGCCGCGCTGGATGTCCACGACCAGCAGCGGCAGCTCCAGGGACACCGCGAGACCGATGGTCTCCGACTTCAGCGCCACACCGGGTCCGGAGGTGGTGGTCACCGCCAGCGCGCCGCCGAAGGCCGCGCCCAGCGCCGCGCCGATCCCGGCGATCTCGTCCTCCGCCTGGAACGTCCGCACCCCGAAGTTCTTGTGCTTGGACAGCTCGTGCAGGATGTCGGAGGCCGGGGTGATGGGGTACGAGCCCAGATACAGCGGCAGATCCGCCTGCCGGCCCGCCGCGATCAGCCCGTAGGACAGCGCGAGGTTCCCGGAGATATTGCGGTAGGTGCCGGTGGGGAAGTCCTTCGTCGCCGGCGCGACCTCGTAGGAGACGGCGAAGTCCTCCGTCGTCTCGCCGAAGTTCCAGCCCGCCCGGAACGCGGTGACGTTCGCCTCCGCGATGTCCGGCTTCTTGGCGAACTTCGCCCGCAGGAACTTCTCGGTGCCCTCGGTCGGCCGGTGGTACATCCACGACAGCAGACCCAGCGCGAACATGTTCTTGCTGCGCTCGGCCTCCTTGCGGGAGAGCCCGAACTCCTTGAGCGCCTCGATCGTCAGCGTGGTCAGCGGCACCGGGTGGACGTTGTAAGCCTCCAGCGAGCCGTCCTCCAGCGGGCTGGTGGCATAGCCGACCTTCGCCATCGGGCGCTTGGTGAACTCATCGGTGTTGACGATGATGTCCGCGCCCCGCGGGACATCGGCGAGGTTCGCCTTCAGCGCGGCGGGGTTCATCGCGACCAGCACATTCGGTGCGTCACCCGGCGTGAGGATGTCGTGGTCGGCGAAGTGCAGCTGGAAGCTGGAGACGCCCGGCAGGGTCCCGGCAGGGGCCCGGATCTCGGCGGGGAAGTTGGGCAGCGTCGACAGGTCGTTGCCGAATGACGCCGTCTCGGACGTGAACCGGTCGCCGGTGAGCTGCATACCGTCACCGGAGTCACCGGCGAACCGGATGATCACCCGGTCCAGACGTCGGACTTCTTTGCCTTCGCCGCCGTTGCCGGACGCGCGTTGTTCCCCGACAAGCGCTGCGTCGGTCTGCTCGGCTGGGCTACTGACCTGGCTGGTCACTGCTTCGGACCTCCCTCGAGGGGTGCGGCGTCCCCGCCGGAGGCAGGGCTCGGGACGTGTCGTACCGACCGGTTGTCCCATAACCATCGTACGTGGGTAAGGGTGACCTTCCTTGGGTTGATCGCATGCTGGACGTCAACATGAGACAGCGATCTGGTGCGTTTTGTCATGAAATCACCGCCCCCGTGACCCCGTTCTTCATGACGCTCCGGACTCCTCCATTGGTTCTACGCCCAAAGCCCTGGACCTGGGTGGAAAACACCGCGGCCAGCTCATCTGACAGAGTGTCAGATCCTCAGGAGTTGAGATAGGTGAGTACGGCAAGCACTCTGCGGTGATCCCCATCACTCTGCGCCAGACCCAGTTTCGAAAAGATATTGCTGACGTGTTTCTCGACCGCACCGTCGCTGACCACCAGCTGCCGGGCGACCGCGGAGTTCGTCCGGCCCTCGGCCATCAGCCCCAGCACCTCCCGCTCCCGGGGTGTCAGATGGGCCAGCACATCCTGCTTACGGCTGCGGCCCAGCAGCTGGGCGACCACCTCCGGGTCCAGCGCGGTCCCGCCCCCGGCGACCCGGACCACCGCGTCGACGAACTCCCGCACCTCGGCCACCCGGTCCTTGAGCAGATAGCCGATACCCCGGCTCGAACCGGCCAGCAGCTCCGTCGCGTACTGCTCCTCGACATACTGCGAGAGGACCAGCACGCCGAGGCCCGGGTGGTCCCGGCGCAGCCGGATCGCGGCCCGCACGCCTTCGTCGGTGTGCGTCGGCGGCATCCGTACGTCCGCCACCACCACATCCGGCGGTGCCCCCTCGTCCGCCAGCTCCCCGATCACCTTGATCAGCGCCTCGGCGTCCCCCACACCGGCCACGACCTCGTGGCCCCGGTCGGTGAGCAGTCTGGTCAGCCCCTCCCGGAGCAGCACCGAATCCTCGGCGATGACCACCCGCACCTTGTCCTCCACGGCTCAGATCCCCCCATGCGTCATCCCGCCCCGTCCCTGCCGGCCCCCAGCATCCCAGCATCCGGACGGAGGCGAGGCCGGGAAGGGGGTCCGGGGCACAGACAGGGGGTGCGGGCACCGGGTGTGGGGGTGGGGCGGGGGCCCCGGTGGTGCTGCTCGGCGGTGCTGCCCGGAGGTGCTGACCCGGCGGCGCGCTCAGTGTCGTCCGTGGGCTGCGCGTCGGCGCCGCCCGGCGGTCCTCCGCCGGTGCCGTTCGGTGGTTATCCGCCAGTGCCGCCCGGTGGTCATCCGCGCCACGGCAGCTCGGCGGTGATGCAGGTCGGGCCGCCGGGCGGGGAGTCCACTATCAGCAGGCCGTCGACGGCATCCAGCCGTTCGGCGAGGCCGGCCAGGCCGGTGCCGCTGTCCGTGTGCGCGCCGCCCTGCCCGTTGTCCGCGACCAGCACCATGAGCCGGTCCGCGGTGCGCCAGACGTCGAGCGTGGCGCTGGTGGCCCGGGCGTGCTTGGAGACGTTCTGGAGCAGCTCGGAAGCGGTGAAGTAGGCGATGCCCTCGATCGCCGCGGCCGGCCGGTGGTCCAGATCCACGGTCACCGTCACCGAAACCGTGCACCGCGCGGACAGTGCCGACAGCGCCGGGCCGAGACCCCGGTCGGTGAGGATCGCCGGATGGATGCCGCGGGCCAGGTCACGCAGCTCCTGGAGGGCGGTCTTCACCTCGCCGTGCGCCTCGTCCACCATCTTGGCCGCGGCCTCCGGGTCCTCCGCCAGCTTCTCCTTGGCCAGGCCCAGGTCCATGGCGAGGGCCACCAGCCGGGCCTGTGCGCCGTCGTGCAGATCGCGCTCGATGCGGCGCAGGTCGGCCGCCGCGGTGTCCACCACGACCCCACGGTCCGACTCCAGCTGCGACACCCGGGTGGCGAGCAGGGAGGGCCCCAGCAGGCCGTGGACCATGACCCGGTCGACCTGCGTCAGCCCGTGGATCACCCACGGCCCGGCCAGGACCAGCAGCAGCCCGAGCCCGCTGGTCAACCCGATCTCCGCCGGGGCGTCGAGATAGACGCCGTGGCCGGAGCCGTCATCCCACATCAGGGCGCTGGGCTGGTCGAGATACGCGGGAAACGTCCACCGCCACAGCGGATAGGTCAGCAGCACCCAGCCGACGGACCAGAACGTCAGCGAGAAGACGAAGGAAAAGATCGCCCACGGCATGTGCAGCAGGGAGTAGACGACATGCCGCCAGGACGCCCCGCTCTTCAGCACGGCCCCGACCCACCCCATCAGGCCCGGCTTGGAGGCCCGGGGCGGCTCCGGGTCGGCGACCTCCAGCCCCAGCAGGGCGCGGGCCCGCGCCCGCTCCAGAGCGCCCAGCCCACGGCTGCCGGCCAGGCCGCCCGCCAGCACCGGGATGCCCAGGAACGTCACCAGCAGACCGGCGCCCAGAGCGAGCACCGTTATGGCGTACGTGAACATCAGGAGGGACATCGGAAGGCTGAGGAAGAGGTAGAGGAACTCCCGCCAGGTGCGCCCGGAGAACGGGGCGCGCAGCCCCACGGGCACCCGGGAGCCGCGAAGATGCGGTGCGTATGCGGTATCCATCGTCTCGTTGTCCGTTCTGCCGGGGGCGGCCATGCCCTGTCGGCGCCGCTGTCTGCTCCGCCGCTCGGTGCGGCTTTTTCCGCCATGACAAGCGTCCGCGACCGGCGTCCCCCGCACCATGAGGGTTCTCGCAGTCTTCGCCGGGGGTTATCCCCACCCCCGGACCTGCGGTCGACCACAACCGCCCGCGCAGGCCCACCGCGCGCAGGCACACTGCGCGCCGCCCCACCCCGCAGGCCCATCGCGCCGCCCCACCCCGACGGGCCGTGGCGCCCTCAGCCCACCGCCCCGCCGCGCCGACGCACGGCCCCGGCCCTGCCCCCGGCACCGTCCTCCGTCCGCTCCCGCCACGGCAGCTCCGCCGTCACCCGCGTGGGCCCGCCCACCGGCGAATCCAGCACGAACAGCCCGTCCACCGACCCCAGCCGCTCGGCGAGCCCGGCCATCCCGCTGCCGCCGTCCAGCCGCGCCCCGCCCTTCCCGTCGTCCGACACCTGGATCAGCAGCCGTCCGCCCGCCCGTCTCCCGCCACCCCTGCCCGAGGCCCCCGTGGACCCGCCCTCCTGGACGCGCCACACCTCGACGGACGCCTGCCGCGCCGCACTGTGCTTGGAGATGTTCTGAAGCAGCTCGGAGACGGTGAAATAGACGATGCCCTCGATGGCGGATGCGGGCCGCTCGGACAGGTCCACGGTCGTCGTGACCGGCACCGTGCAGCGCCCGGCCAGCGAGGTCAGTGCGGGCCTCAGCCCCCGGTCGGTGAGGATCGCCGGATGGATGCCCCGGGCCAGATCCCGCAGCTCCTGGAGCGCCAGCTTCACCTCGCCGTGCGCCTCGTCCACCATCGCCGCCACGCTTTCGTCCGCCCGGCCCTCCAGCAGCTTCTCCTTCGCCAGGCCGAGCCCCATGGCGAGCGCCACCAGCCGGGCCTGTGCGCCGTCGTGCAAGTCCCGTTCGATGCGCCGCAGATCGGCGGCCGCGGTGTCGGTGACCGTCACCCGGTCCGTCTCCAATTCGGCGATCCGCCGCTCCAGTTCGTCGGACGGCGAGAGGAGCCCGCGCACCAGCGCCCGGTCCACGTTGGTCAGCCAGCGCGCCACCCAGGGCAGCGCCGGCCACCCCAGGAAGAGCAGGACGAAGACGACCAGGAACGTGAGGAGGGCCCACGGCAGCCGGATGAACGTGAACAGCGCATGCCGCCAGGCGACCGGATCCTTCAGACTCGCCCACAACCACGGCAGGAACCCCGGCTGCTGCGCCCGCAGCGGACTCGGCTCCTCGACCCGCACGCCCAGCAACGCCCGTGCCCGGGCCCGCTCCAGCCTCCCGTATTGCCGGCATGCCTGGAGCCCCGCGGCCAGCAGCGGCAGCGTGATCACGATGAGGGACAGCCCGATCCCCGTCATCACCCACACCATCAGCACCGCGAACGCCACGATTCCCAAGGGGAAGTTGGCCAGCAGATAGGCGATCTCCCGCCACGTGGTGCCGCTGAGCGGCGCTCTGGGCGGCGGTGGTGAGGTGCCGTCAAGGGCGTCCTCGGCAGCACTGGGGCGGGAACTCTCCGTCATGCGCCCCAGCCTGCCCGGTGGCCGCCCGAGGTGCCATGGGGCAGCTGGGTGGACCGGGGTGGGGTTTGCCCCATTCCGCTCCTCACGTCGAGCGTCCCGACGCAGGTCAAGGTGGTTGTGCCGGGCCGGGGCACGGTGCCTGTCCCGTTATCGGCGTGGTGGACACGGCGCGCCGACGGGACCGTAAGGTGTGGCGATGCACAACGGGAGGGGCGAGGTGCCATGGCGCGGGGTTACGACGGCCAGTTGCTGAAGCCGGATGACGTCGCGGACCGGCCGGATTCGGCCACACGGGACCTCGCCGACGCGGTGGCCTCCCCCCTTGAGGTCCGCGGCTGGGGATGGGGCGAACGGAGCCGGACCGGGACGGCGGTGACGGCGAGTGTGCTGCTCGCGGCGGTCACCGGGGCCTGCGCGGGCAGCTGGTACGGGAACGGGGACGCGGCCCTCTGGCTGGGTGTCGCCGCCGTCCTTGTCACCGCCGCGGGCGCGGCCGTCGGCGCGCTCGCCGCACGGCACGGGCAGCACGCCCCGGGAGCCGCCCTGCTGCTGCTCGGCGGGGTGCTCGGCGTGGCCGCGGCCTGGCAGGCGGCCCCGGGCGGCGCCGCCCGGCTCGCCGCCGTCGGACTCACCGTGGCGGCCGTGCTCGCGCTGCTCGGGCTCTGTACGGGGCTGGGGCGCGGCGGCCTGACCGGTGCCGCGTCGCTCGCGCTCGCGGTGGGCGCCTGGGAGCTGGGCCTGGCGCTGACCACCCCCGCACGTACGGGAGTTGTGCTCGGCTTCGTCTCCGTCCTCGTCCTGGGCCAGCTGCCGCGTCTCGCCCTGCGGGGCGCCGGCCTGACCCGGCTCGACGATCTGCGCTCCGGCGGTACGCCGGTCAGCCGGCACCAGGTGGCGGGCGCGCTGGGCGCCACCCACCGGGAGCTGGCCCCGGCCACCACGGTCGCGGCGGCCTCGGCAGGGGCGGCCGGGGTGCTCGCGGTGCAGACGCCCGGCCTCTGGACCGTGCTCGCCGCGCTGTTGCTGTGCGGCGTGCTGTGCTCACGGGCACGGGCGTATCCGCTGGCGGTGGAGGTCGTCGCGCTGCTGGCGGCCGGTCTGGCGGTCGGCGTACGGCTGGTGCTGCTCTGGGCCACCGACGGCGGGGCGGCGGCGCCCGCGCTGGTCGTGCTGGGCCTGCTGGCGGTGCTGCCGGTCGCGCTGCTCGCGGTGCGGATCCCGGAGCCCTCGCTCGCTCGGCTGCGACGGTGGCTGGACCACGTCGAGTCGGTGACCGTAGTGGCGCTGATCCCGGTCACCCTCGGGGCTTTCGGGCTCTACGGCCTGCTGTTCGGCGCATCCTGACCGGGAGGGGCGGTGGAGGGGACATGTCATCGGCGGAGCGCAATCCGGAGCAAGCGGGAACGGGAACGGGAGCGGAAGGGGGAGGGGGTGTGGACGCGGTGCAGGCGATGAATCCGACTCCCGGGACCTCTATGGCAAGGGAGTCGAGCGCGGCGGGAAATACGGGCGAGAGCAGCGAGCGGGGTATGACGGGCGAGGCGGGAGCGATGAGTGAGCCGGGGGCGATGAGCGAGCCGGGCGGCGGTCCGGCGGGGCCGGGGACTGCTCCGGGGGCGCCGGGAATGCCGGGGATTCCGACGGTGCCCGGGGGTATGCCTGAGGCCGGTCCGATGCCGCCGAGCACGTCGATGCCTCCGGCTGGGGCGCCGCCGCACGCCGAGCCGATGCCTGCTCCGGCGATGCCTTCGGCTGGGGTGACGTCGCCTGCCGCTCCGGCGGTGCACTCGGCCGGACTGACGCCGCCTGCCGCTCCGGCGATGCCGTCCGCCCCGGTTCAGCCGCCCGGCCCGGCCGCCATGTCGCCCGGCCCCTCGTCACCCACCCCGCCGGCTTCCGCGCACTCCGCCCCGGGAGCCCCCGCCCCAGGTGCACCCGCCTCCGGAGCACCGGCCCCCGGAGCACCGGCCCCCGGAGCACCGGCCCCCGGAGCCCCCGCGCCGGCTCCCGGTCGCTACGGCCGGGCCGGGCTGCCGGCCCGGACGCCGCTCTCGGTGCCCCTGCTGCCGCCGGAGCTGGCCGACGGACAGCCCCGGCCGCGTCGCGGCGACCCCGTGGCCCGGCGTGCGGGCCGCGCGCTGCGCCGGGTCTTCGCCTCGTCCCCGGCCGCCGAAACGGCCGCGGTCACGCAGGCCGCGCACGCCATCCAGCAGCCCGTGGCCACGGGCCGGCAGATCGCCGTGTCCAGCATCCGGGGCGGCGCCGGCAAGTCCACCCTCGCCGCCCTGCTCGCGCTCACCTACGCGCACTACCGCTCCGACCCGGTGCTCGCCGTCGAGGCCGATCCGGCGCTCGGCACGCTGCCGCACCGGCTCGGCGCCCGCGAGGTGCGGTGGTCGGGCAGCGATCTGGCGCAGATCGTCGAGCCGTCGATGCTGATCACGGACCTGACCGGCTATCTCCTCCCGTTCGCGGGCGGCGGCTGGCTGCTGCCCGGGAGCCAGGGCGCCATCGGCACCCGGCTGGACCTCGACACCTACCGCGTGGTGATGACCTCGCTGCGCCGCCACTTCGCGGCCACCGTCGTGGACTGCGAGACGCTGCCCGCCGAAGTGGCGCGCACCGCGCTGGTGACCACCCAGGCGCGAGTGGTGGCGACCCCGGCGACCCCGGAGGGCGTGGCCGCCACCCGCTCCGTACTGGACTGGGTCGGCGGGCTGCACTCCGGCCTGCTGCCCACCACGGTCGTCGTGCTCACCCACACCTCACCCGACAGCGGCGTCGACGTCCGCCGGGCCGCCGAGCACCTCGGTGCCGGCGGTGCGGCGGTGCTGCCGCTGCCCTACGACCGGCATCTGGCGGCCGGCGGCGCCATCCGTACGGAGCTGCTCGGCGAACGGACGAGGGAGGCGGCGGCGCGGATCGCGGCCGAGGTGATGGACCGTGCGGTCTCGCGGGAACCGGGCCGGCGGCAGCAGCAACGTCAGACGACGGTCCACCGGCCGGGACAGCCGCCGGTGTACGTCCCCGGACAGGCGACGGTCCCCGCGGAGCCCCAGCAACCACACCCACAGCGGTCCCAGGGGCACCCCGGTCCGCAAGATCGTGCTCAGCCCCAGGCCGGCCCGCCGGCACAGGCACCGCCCCAGGCCGGTCCGCACGCCCAGGCCGGTCCGCAGTCGCAGCCGCAGGCCGTCCCGCAGCCGCCGCCCCAGCCCGGCCCGCACGCCCAGCCCCCACACCAGCCCCCACCGGCTCCCCCGTACTACCCGCCCCAGGCCACGCCTCCGGCGCCCGCCCCGCACCAGCCCCCGCCGCACCCCCAGGCGCAGGCCGCCTCCACCCAGCCGTCTTCCCCGTCGCCGTCCCCGTCGCAGCCGCCGCCCCAGCCCATGCCGACGATGCCGGTGGCGCCCCAGCAGGCCGCCGGCCCGGAAGCCACCGGCGCCCCCACCGCTCCCGACCTGCGCAGCCCGTTCGACGGAGGCCCGGTCCACTGACGCCCGGTCCACTGACAAACGGCCCTCCCGGCCGTCTCCGCGCCACCGTCCGTCCGGTCCGTGAGACAGGTTCTGAGACAACTGGGCGCTCTGTCTACGCTGCCGGCCACCCAGGAAGGGCGAAGTGGGGACAACCCCACCGGCCGCGACGATGCGGCTGCTCACCGGGGCCGGGGCAGGGCCTAGACTCCGGTCCGTACAGATCGTCGAAGTCGTTGAACAATCACAGTCAGGGAGCGAGGGGCGGACGTGCCGGACGCGACCGTACGCACCACCGTCGCCGCGGACTACTTCCAGGGCTACTCGGTCGTCGGGCTCATCGCCGTGATCGGTGTGCTCTTCGTCGCCGTGGCCTTCGGTGCCGGGCGGCTGCTGCGGCCCGTGGTACCGACGCCGGAGAAGCTGCTGACGTATGAGTGCGGTGTGGATCCGGTCGGTGAGGGCTGGGCGCACACCCAGGTCCGCTACTACGTCTACGCCTTCCTCTACGTCATCTTCGCCGTGGACTCGATCTTCCTGTTCCCCTGGGCAACGATCTTCGCCGCCCCTGGTTTCGGCGGCGTGACGCTGGTGGAGATGTTCATCTTCCTCGGCTTCCTCGCCGTCGGCCTGCTCTACGCATGGAAGAAGGGCGTCCTGGAATGGACGTGACCCCCGCCTCCAACGGCGCCGCGGCCGCGGGCGCCGCCCCCGAGTTCCTGCCGGAGCCGCGGCGCCTGGGTACCCTCGCGCGGCTCGCGCCCGAACCGATGAAGGTGGTCCTCAACTGGGGCCGCCGCTACAGCCTCTGGGTCTTCAACTTCGGCCTGGCCTGCTGTGCCATCGAGTTCATCGCCGCGTCCATGGCGCGCCACGACTTCATCCGGCTCGGCGTGATCCCGTTCGCGCCCGGCCCCCGCCAGGCCGACCTGATGGTCGTCTCCGGCACCGTCACCGACAAGATGGCGCCCGCGGTGAAGCGGCTCTACGAGCAGATGCCGGAGCCGAAGTACGTCATCTCCTTCGGGGCCTGCTCCAACTGCGGTGGCCCCTACTGGGACTCGTACTCCGTCACCAAGGGCGTCGACCAGATCATTCCGGTGGATGTGTACGTCCCGGGCTGCCCGCCGCGTCCGGAGGCGCTGCTCCAGGGCATCCTCAAGCTCCAGGAGAAGATCGCGCGCGAATCGCTGGGGGAGCGGTACGCGAAGGGCGGCACCGCCCGGCCCTCGGCGGCCGCGCTGCGCAGCGGCCTCGTCACTCCGCCCGCGCCGCAGCCGGCGGATGCGCCGAAGCCGGCGGGGGAGGAGCCCCGATGACCGAGCAGCCCGAGCAGCAGCCGGAGACCTCCGAGCAGCCCCCGGCCGAGCCCGTCGTGGGCTGGCTGCCCGGCCCGGCGAGCGAGATCTTCGGCCCCGGGGCCACCGCGGAGCTGGCGTACGACCTGCTGACCGTCGACGTCCCCGTGGACGGCTGGGTCACCGCGCTGACCGCCGCCCGCGACACCCTGGGGTGCAGCTTCTTCGACTGGCTGAGCGCCGTCGACGAACCCGGCACCGGCTTCCGGATCTGTGCCCACCTCGCGGAGGTGGCGCACCCCGGTACCGTCCACCGGCTGATCGTGCGGACGACCGTGCCGCACGACGCGGCCGCGCTGCCCACCGCCGTCGGTGTGTACGCGGGCGCGGGCTGGCACGAGCGGGAGACCCACGAGATGTTCGGGGTCGACTTCACCGGCCACCCGCACCTCGTACCGCTGCTGCTCCCGGAGAACTTCGAAGGGCACCCGCTGCGCAAGGACTTCGTGCTGGCGGCGCGGGTCGCCAAGGCGTGGCCCGGCGCCAAGGAGCCGGGCGAGTCCGAGCACGGCGGGCCGAAGCGGCGCCAGATGCTGCCCCCGGGCGTCCCGGACCCGAACGAGTGGGGCCCGCTGAAGGGCCAGCTGCCGCCCGCGCCCGCACGTCCGGCGCGGGGTGCGCGGGCGGCCGGCGGCGCCGCGGGCGAGCGCCCGGCACGGCGTACCCGTACGGCGGCCGCGGGTTCGGCCGGCCAGCAGGCGGCGGCGGAGGGGACCGGAGCTCCGGCGGCCCCGGCCGGTGCCGAGCGGCCCGAGCGCCCGGCACGCCGTACCCGCTCGGTGAGCGAGGGTTCGGCCAGCCAGCAGCGAGCGGCGGCGGAGGCGGCTGCGGCGGAGACCGCGGCGGCCCCGGCCACCGGAGGCCCGGCGACGGACACCCCGTCAAAGGAGACGGCCAAGGAGACGCCGGCCAAGGACGCGTCGACGAAGGACGCCCCGGCCAAGGACACCCAGCCCTCCACGCCCCCCGAGAAGCCCGCGCCCCCGCGCTCCTCCGACGCCCCCTGGCACCACGCCCGCCCGGCCTTCGACGAGCCGCAGCGGACGGCGGAGCCCGGGAAGAAGCCCGAGCCGGAGAAGCCCGAGCCGGCGAAGCCGGAAGCGCAGCCCGAGCCGGCGCCGACGGCCCCCGAGGAGCCCGCGGAGGAGTCGAAGCCGACGGCCCCCCAGGAGCCGACGCCCACGCCGGAGCCCGCACAGGAGCCGAAACCCACGGCCACCCCGGACCGGAAGCCCGCGGCCCCTCAGGAGCCCGCGTCCCCCCAGGACCAGCCCCCCACCCCCCAGGACCCGGCAGGAGGCGACACCCCATGAGCGACGCTCTCGACATCGCGCTGCGCCTGCTCGCCGTCTTCGCCGTCTTTCTGGTCTTCCCCCTGGTCATCGGGCAGACCGAGCACAAGGTCATGGCCCATATGCAGGGCCGTCTCGGACCCATGTACGCGGGCGGGTTCCACGGCTGGGCGCAGCTCGTCGCCGACGGTGTGAAGTTCGCGCAGAAGGAAGACATCGTGCCGGCCGGTGCCGACCGGCGGATCTTCCAGCTCGCGCCCGCCGTCGCGCTGCTGCCGTACCTCCTGGTCCTGGTCGCCATCCCGATAGGCCCGCACAACGCCGTGGGCCAGGCCCTGGACGCGGGGATCTTCTTCGTCCTCGCCGTCATGGGCGTCGGGGTGCTCGGCTCGCTGATGGCGGGCTGGGCCTCGGCGAACAAGTTCTCGCTGCTCGGCGGTCTGCGGACGGCCGCGCAGCTGCTGGCGTACGAGCTGCCGATGCTGCTCGCCGCGGCCTCCGTCGCGATGGCGGCGGGCACGCTCTCGCTGCCCGGCATCATCGAGGCGTTCCACTGGTGGTGGGTGCCGTGGCAGATCGTCGGCGGCGTGGTCTTCTTCACCGCCGGGCTCGCCGAGCTCCAGCGGCCGCCGTTCGACATGCCGGTCGCCGACTCGGAGATCATCTTCGGTGCGTACACCGAGTACACCGGACTGCGCTTCGCCCTCTTCCTGCTCGCCGAGTACGCGGGCATCGTCGTGCTCTGCGCGCTGACCTCGGTGCTCTTCCTCGGCGGCTGGCACGGCCCGTTCGGCGCCGACGGCCTGGGCTGGCTGTGGACCCTGCTGAAGACCGTGATCCTCGCCTTCGGCGTCATCTGGCTCCGCGTGACCTATCCGCGGCTGCGCGAGGACCAGTTGCAGAAGCTCGCCTGGACGGTCCTCATCCCGCTCGCCCTCGCCCAGATCGCCCTCACCGGCGTCGTCAAGGTGGTGATCTCGTCATGAGCTTCCCTGGTTCCGGCCTCGCCAAGGGGCTGGCCGTCACCCTGCGGACGATGACGAAACGATCGGTCACCGCGCAGTACCCGGACGTCCAGCCCGACCTCCCGCCCCGTACCCGCGGCGTCATCGGGCTGTTCGAGGAGAACTGCACGGTCTGCATGCTGTGCGCCCGGGAGTGCCCGGACTGGTGCATCTACATCGACTCCCACAAGGAGACGGTGCCGCCGGCCGCCCCCGGAGGACGCGAGCGCAGCCGCAATGTGCTGGACCGCTTCGCGATCGACTTCGCGCTGTGCATGTACTGCGGTATCTGCATCGAGGTCTGCCCCTTCGACGCGCTCTTCTGGTCGCCGGAGTTCGAGTACGCCGAGACGGACATCCGCGAGCTGACCCACGAGCGCGACAAGCTCCGCGAGTGGATGTGGACGGTGCCCGAGCCCCCGGCGCTCGACCCGGCGGCCGAGGAGCCCAAGGAACTCGCCGCCGCCCACAAGGCCGCGGACAAGCTCGCCGCCCAGCAGGCGGCGGAGGCCGAGGCACAGGCCCAGGCCGAAGCCGCGGCCCAAGGCCCGGACCAGGACCGACCGGACACCCCAGGGGAGGGACAGTGACGCTCGCCGCCACCGCAGCCGGCCACGGTTTCCTCTCGCCCACGGGCGTTGAGGTCGCCTTCGTCCTCGTCGGTATCGCCACCCTCGGCGCGGCCGTCATCACCGTCACCACCAGGCAGCTGGTGCACGCCGCCCTCTGGCTGGTCGTCGCCCTCGGCGGGATCGCCGTCGAATACCTCCTGCTCACGGCCGAGTTCATCGCCTGGGTGCAGGTGCTGATCTACGTCGGTTCGGTCGTCGTCCTGCTGCTCTTCGGGCTGATGCTCACCAAGGCGCCCATCGGCCGCTCCCCGGACGCCGATTCGGGCAACCGCTGGGCCGCGCTCGCGGTGGCCCTCGCCTCGGCCGCCGCCCTGGTCTGGGTCGTCGTGGACGCCTTCCGCGCCACCTGGATCAGCTTCGAGGGCGCCGCCCAGGGCTCCACCGAAGCCTCCGGACGCAGCCTCTTCCAGTACTGGGTGCTGCCCTTCGAAGCGCTGTCCGTGCTGCTGCTCGCCGCGCTCGTCGGGGCGATCGTGCTGTCCCGCAGGACGGGGGAGGGCAGGGCCGCGGCGGCGGACCTCAAGACCGGCGCCTCCCGCGCCCCCGCCCCGCGAGAGGAGCAGCGCTGATGCATCTCGTCTACCCGGCCGTCCTCGCCGTCCTCCTCTTCTGCACCGGGCTGTACGGCGTGCTCGCCCGCCGCAACGCGATCCTGGTGCTGATGTCCGTCGAGCTGATGCTCAACGCCGTCAACCTCAACCTCGTCGCCTTCGACGTCTGGCTGCGCGACACCCTGCACACCGGCCAGGCGCTCACCCTCTTCACCATCGCCATCGCCGCCGCCGAGATCGGCATCGGGCTGGCGATCGTGCTGCTCGTCTACCGCAACCGCGGCAGCTCCGACATCGACCGGCTCCGTGACCTCGCCGAGAAGGCGGGCGCCGGGGACGGGGACCCGCAGCCGGACACCACGGCGGAGGCCGCCGCGTGACCCTCACCACCACCGCCGTTCTCGTTCCCCTCCTCCCCTTCCTCGGGGCCGCCGCCGGCCTCCTCCTGGGCCGCCCACCCGTCTCCCGCCACCGCCCCGAGGGGCTTCGCGCTGCCCTGCATGCGCCCGGATTCGTCCGGCCGCTGGCCGTGCTGCCGACGCTGGCCGCGGCCGCGCTCGCGGTGCTCGTCGCCATCGGGCAGGGCACCGGCCCGGCGACCGACATCGCCACCGAGCTCACCCCGACCGGCTCGGTCCCCATCGACCTGGCCCTGCACATCGACGGCTTCGCCGCGCTGCTCGCCGTCCTGGTGGGGATCGTGGCGTCCTGTGTGCAGCTCTACTCCACCGGCTATCTGCGCGACGATCCGCGCTACCCCTCCTACGCCGCGCTGGTCTCGCTCTTCACCTCCGCGATGCTGCTGGTCGTCTACACCGGCGACCTGATGCTGCTGCTGGTCGGCTGGGAAGTCATGGGCATCTGCTCCTACTTCCTCGTCGGCCACTACTGGGAGACCGAGACCGCCCGCGCCGCCTCCCTCAAGGCATTCCTCGTCACCAAGCTCGGCGACGTCCCCTTCCTCTTCGGCATCTTCGCGCTGGCCGCCGACGCCGGAACCTTCCGCATCACCGGCATCCTCGGCACCGTAGCGAGCGGCGGCCTGGACCATCCGACGCTGATCGCGCTGCTGCTGCTCGCCGGTGTCGCGGGCAAGTCGGCGCAGTTCCCGCTGCACACCTGGCTCCCGGACGCGATGGCCGGCCCGACGCCCGTCTCGGCGCTGATCCACGCCGCGACGATGGTGGCGGCCGGTATCTATGTCGTGGCCCGTCTCCTCCCCGTCTTCGCCGCCTCCGCGGCCGCGCTGGTGGTGATGGCCGTCATGGCCGCGATCACCATGGTCGGCTCCGGTCTGGCCGCACTGGCCCAGGACGACATCAAGCGCGTCCTGGCCTATTCGACGGTCGGTCAGCTCGGCTACATGCTCGGCGCGCTGGCCGTCGGCGACCGCGGTGCCGCCGTCTTCCACCTCATCTCGCACGGTGCGTTCAAGGCCCTCCTCTTCCTCGGCGCGGGCGTGATCATCCATGCCGCGGGCACCAACTCGCTGGCCGCGATGTCCCGGATGAGCGGCCTGGCCCGGCGGATCCCGGACGCCTACTGGACCGTCACCGTCGCGCTGCTCGCGCTCGCCGCGATCCCCCCGTTCGCCGGCTTCTTCTCCAAGGAAGCCGTCCTGGGCGCCGCCGAGCACGCCGCCACCGGAGCGGCGCACGGCATCCCCGGCGCGGCCGGCTGGACCGTCCTGGTCTCCGGACTGCTCACCGCCCTCCTCACCGCGGCCTACGCCACCCGCCTGTGGCTGCTGGCCTTCAAGGGCACCGGCGTCGAGGCCCCCGACCACGGCCCGCAGCCGGTCGTCATGAACGCCATGCTGTGGGTGCTCTTCCTCCCGACCGTCGCGCTCGGCCTCGCCGCCCCCCTCCTGCCCGAATGGTTCGACGGGCGTTCGCTCGCGCCGACCCTGACCACCTCCGTCCTGGGCACCGGTGTCGCCCTCGTCGGCGGCCTGGTCACCTATGCGGCCTGGCGCCACACCACCGCCCTGGCCGCCCGCACCCCCATCGGTGCGGTCGTCACCGACCCGGACGCCCCGCCCGGGCTCGCCGAGGAGACGGCCATCGCCACCCATGCCCCGGTCTACGGCAGCATCGCCGGCGCCCCGGACCCGGCCGACCCCGGCCGGCTCCTCCTCGGCCCGCTCCAGCCCCACGCCGCCGTCGGCTTCCACCTCGACGCCGTCTACTCCGTGCTGTTCGTCCGGCCCGTACGCGCCGCCGCCACGCTCGTCCGCTTCCTGGACCGCGAGGTCGTCGACGCCTACGTCAGCGGTGCCGCCGCCACCCCCCGGTGGCTGGGCGCCGCCGTCCGCCGCGCCCAGACCGGGAACGTGCAGACCTACCTCGGCGCACTGCTCGCGGGCTCGCTCGTCCTGGCCGTCGCCGCCGTCCTCGTCGCCACGGGCACGGGGGCCTGACCGTGCTGCCATCCCCCGGGGGCCGGCCCCCGCACCCCCAGCCGACAGCCTTCGTGGCCTGCCTCGCCGGAGCCGCACCCCGCAGGAGGGCCTGACCCGTGAATCACACCGCTATGCAGCTTCTCCTCGCGGCCGTCGTCGTCCTCCCCCTCGTCGGCGCGCTCGCCGCCCTGCTCCCCGCCCCGCCCGGCCTCCGGGGCAAGAACCCCGACCAGGCCGTACTGCGCCACGGCGTGGCCGTCACCGGTGTCGTGCTCGCCGCCGCGATCGCGCTGGCGGCCGGCTTCGACCACGACCACCCGGCCCGTATGCAGGCCACCACCGACCTCAGCTGGATCCCGGCGCTCGACATCCGCATCCACCTCGGCGTCGACGGCATCTCACTCCCCCTGATCGTCCTGACCGCGCTGCTGACCTTCCTCTGCGCGCTCTACACCTACTTCAAGATGCCAACGGGCCCGTCTCCCAAGGCATTCGTGGCCCTGCTGCTCACTCTTGAGGGCGGCACCCTTGCCACCTTCGCCGTCCTCGACCTGATGCTCTTCTTCCTCGCCTTCGAGATGGTCCTCATCCCGATGTACTTCCTCATCGCCCGCTGGGGCGGGGCGGGAAAGCAGGCGGCGGCCTGGAAGTTCATCCTCTACACGCTGCTCGGCTCCGTCGTGATGCTGCTCGGCCTCCTCCTCATCGGCGTGAAATCCGGCACCTTCGACATGGTGGCACTCGCCACTGACAACGGCCCGAAAGCCCAGCTCAGCCACACCGTTCAGCTGCTGGCGGTGCTCGCCGTCGGCATCGGACTGGCCGTCAAGTCCCCGATGTGGCCGCTGCACAGCTGGCTGCCCGACGCGCACACCGCCGCCCCCACCGTCGGCTCGGTGCTGCTGGCCGGCGTGCTGCTGAAGATGGGCACCTACGGCTTCGTACGGATCGCGCTGCCCATCACCCCCGAGGGCATGCAGACCTTCGCGCCGTACCTCGCCGCGCTGGCCGCCGTCGGCATCATCTACGGCTCGCTCGCCTGCCTCGCCCTCGTACGCAAGGGCGCCAAGGGCGACCTCAAGCGTCTGATCGCCTACAGCTCCGTCGGCCACATGGGCTTCGTCCTGCTCGGCATCGCCAGCATGACCCCCACCGGCGTCAACGGCGCGCTGTTCGCCAACATCGCGCACGGCCTGATCACCGGCCTGCTCTTCTTCCTGGTCGGCGCCCTCAAGGACCGCACCGGAACCACGGACCTCGACGCCCTGGCCGGCACCACCGGCGCCGCCCTCTACGGCAAGGCGCCCCGCTTCGGCGGCCTGCTCGCCTTCGGCGCCGTCGCCTCCCTGGGCCTCCCCGGACTCGCCGGGTTCTGGGGCGAGATGCTGGCGATGTTCGGCGCCTTCCAGCCGGCCGCCGGCCTCAGCCGCCCCGCCTTCCTGACGTTCATGGTGCTGGCCGGCCTCGGCACCCTGCTGACCGCCGCCTACCTGCTGCTCGTCGTCCGCCGCGTCTGCATGGGCGGCACCCCGCACCTCGCCCCGACCGCCCCGCTCGGCACCGCCGACCCGGCCGGCGAGGACCCGTCCGGACAGCCCGCACCGGCCCCCGCCGTCCCCGACATCGCGCGCTACGAATACGCGGCCTGGTCCCCCCTCGCCGTCCTCACCGTCCTTGCCGGACTGTGGCCCGCGGCCCTCCTCGGCCTCACCGACCCGGCCGTCCAGCAGCTCCTCGGAGGCGGTAAGTGATGAGCTCGATCACGCCCCTGGTCCAGTCCGTCGACTGGCTCGCCCTCGCGCCGCCCACGCTCACCGCGGCCGTCGCCCTGGTGGTGCTCGTCGCCGACCTCTTCCTCCCGGCGGCCCGCAAGCCGCTGCTGGGCTGGATCGCCACGGCGGGGCTCGCGGCCTCCGCGCTGCTCCTGCTGCCCCTCTTGGGCGGCGGCAGGAAAACCTTCTGCCTGCCCGCCCACCCCGACGTGTGCAGCTATGTGGCCGACCCGTTCACCCTGGTCATCCAGTTCCTGGTGCTCGGCGGGGCGCTGCTGACCGCCCTGCTGTCCATCGACACCGTCAAGGACCAGGGCCTGCCCACCGGGGAGTACTGGTTCCTGCTGCTCTCCTCGGCGGCCGGCGCCGCCCTGCTGCCCGCCTCCCGGGACCTCGCCACCCTCGTCATCGCCCTCGAAGTGGCCTCGCTGCCCGCCTTCGCCCTCGTCGGGCTGCGGCGCGGCGACCGGCTCTCCTCCGAGGCGGCGCTGAAGTTCTTCCTGTCCTCGGTGGCCGCCACCGCCGTGATGCTGCTCGGCGTGAGCTTCCTGTACGCGGCCACCGGCAGCCTGTACCTCTCCCGGGTGGCGCACGCCCTCACCGCGCTGCCCGACCCCCGGCTGGCCACGCTGGCGAGCGCCGGCGTCGCGCTCACCCTGGTCGGCTTCGCCTTCAAGACCGCCGCCGCCCCGTTCCACTTCTGGGTGCCGGACACCTACGTCGGCGCGCCGCTGCCCATCGCCGGTTACCTCTCCGTGGTCGGCAAGGCCGTCGGCTTCTCCGGCCTGATCCTCGTCACCGTCCAGGGCTTCCCGTCCTACGCGGACGTCTGGGGCCCGGCGCTGGCCGTCCTCGCCGCCCTCACCATGACCGTCGGCAATGTCGCGGCCGTCCGTCAGAACCCCCGCCGGGCGCACAGCGCCGTCCGCCTGCTCGCCTGGTCGTCGGTCGGCCAGGCCGGCTACCTCCTGGTGCCGATCGCGGCGGCCGGCTACACCAGCGATCCGGCGCACGCCATCGGCTCCACCGTCGCCTACGCCCTGATGTACGCGGCCGTGAACCTGGGCGCCTTCGCCGTCGCCGCCCTGGTGGCCCGTACGAGCCCCGCCAACCGCATCACCGACTACCGGGGCCTGTACGCCCGCCGTCCGCTGGCGGCGCTCGCCCTGGGCTTCTTCCTGCTGTGCCTGGCCGGCCTGCCGCCGGGCATCATCGGCCTGTTCGCCAAGGTCACGGTCTTCTCCGTGGCCGTCGACGCGGGCCTGGCCTGGCTCGCGGTGATCATGGCGATCAATGTCGTGATCGCGCTCTACTACTACCTGAAGTGGACCACGATCCTCTTCAGGGGAGCCGAAGCCGCACGCGGCACCGCCCCGGCGGAGCAGCAGCCGCCCCGCGCCGGGATCCCGGCCCCCCTCGTCACCGCCATCGCGCTCGCCACCGTCCTCGGCATCGCCCTCTCCGGCGCCCCGCAGCTCGTCCTGCGCTTCGCCTCCGGGGCGCTGCTCTAACCGGCCGGCCGGCGGATCCCCGCCCGCTCCGGTCCGCTCCCGGCGGCCCGGAGCGGCCCCCAGGCTCCCCAGGCCACCTGTACGGCGGCGGGCCCCACCGCGCGCGTCTGGGGGCCCCGCCCGGCCCGCCGCGCGCGCACCGGGGAACCAGGCTCGTTCATCTCGCGTTGACCAGTGAGTAAGGGTCCACTGGAGAGTGGAGAAACGCAGCACAGGGTTCCCCTGCCGCACCGCTTGGAGGGCGTACCGTGCACCGCCGGCACAACGGGCTCAGGACCGCCGTACTCCTCGGGGGACTGTCCGCCCTCATCATCGTCATCGGCAGCCTCTTCGGCCGTACGGGCCTGATCATCGCCGTCGTCGTCGCCCTGGGCACCAACGCCTACGCGTACTGGAACAGCGACAAACTCGCCCTGCGGGCCATGCGCGCCCGCCCGGTCAGCGAGTTCGAGGCGCCCCAGCTCTACCGCATGGTCCGCGAGCTCTCCACCACGGCCCGCCGGCCCATGCCGCGCCTGTACATCTCCCCGACCCAGGCGCCCAACGCCTTCGCCACCGGCCGCAACCCCCGCAACGCCGCGGTCTGCTGCACCGACGGCATCCTCCAGCTGCTCGACGAGCGCGAGCTGCGCGGCGTCATCGGCCATGAGCTCAGCCATGTCTACAACCGCGACATCCTCATCTCCTCGGTCGCGGGCGCGCTGGCCTCCGTCGTGATGTTCCTCGTCAACTTCGCCTGGCTGATTCCCATAGGCCGCTCCGACGACGACGAGGGCCCCGGCCTCCTGGGCATGCTGCTGATCATGATCCTCGGGCCGGTCGCGGCCGGGCTCATCCAGCTGGCCGTCAGCCGCTCCCGCGAGTACCAGGCGGACGCCTCGGGCGCCCAGCTCACGGGCGACCCCCTGGCCCTGGCCTCCGCCCTGCGCAAGCTGGAGGCGGGCACCCGGCAGCTGCCGCTCCCGCCCGAGCCACGGCTGGAGACCGCCGGCCACATGATGATCGCCAACCCGTTCCGGGCGGGCGAGGGCATGACCCGGCTGTTCTCCACCCACCCCCCGATGCGCGAGCGCATCGCCCGTCTGGAGCAGATGGCGGGCCACCGTCCCTGACGGGCCAGGGGCCGCGGGGGAGCGGTGGCCGCCGCCTGCCGCCCGCCGCATGATGAACGCAACGCAACGCTTCACCCGGCCCAGGGCGTCCTGCCCGGCAGTGATGTTCTCCGCCGTGCCCGTGGAAGGCTGCTGATCATGAAGTTCATCCTCAACATCCTCTGGCTGGTCCTCAGCGGCTTCTGGATGGCGCTCGGCTATGTGGCCGCGGGCATCATCTGCTGCATCCTCATCATCACCATCCCGTTCGGCATCGCGTCCTTCCGGATCGCCGGCTACACCCTGTGGCCCTTCGGCCGGACGACCGTGGTGCGCCATGACGCCGGCGCCGGCTCGGCGATCGGCAATGTCATCTGGATCATCTTCGCGGGCTGGTGGCTGGCCCTGGGGCACATCATCACCGGCCTCGCCCTGTGCGTGACGATCATCGGCATCCCGTTCGGCATCGCCAACTTCAAGCTGATCCCGGTCTCCCTGATGCCGCTGGGCCGCGACATCGTCCCCACGGACGAGCCCTTCGCCACCCGCTGACCACCCACCCCGCCCGGCCCCGAGGGGGTGTCTCGAAGAGCCACCCCCTCGCCTCACACCCGTACGAGCCCCCGAGGGGCCACGAACCGCCGGAACCCGAGCGGCTCCACCCCCGGCAGCCCGTCGATGAAGCTCCGCACCTCCCCGCCGCGCCCGAGCCGGACGCCGAGCTCCCGTTCGTGCGACTCCGGATCCGTCCACTCGCTGTAGTTGACGACCCGGTCGCCCTCGTCGCTGATGTGGAAGTGCGAGGCGATCCCGCCCTCCCCGCGCTGGACCTCGCCGACCAGCTCCAGGAGCCCGTCCACGAGTCCCCGGGCCGCCTCGTGCCCCGCCGTCCGGAAGGCGACGCGTACGACGCAGCCCGGCTCCCTCGGCGCGCCCTGCGGCAGCATGCTGCGGTACAGCCGGAAGCGGCCGGGACCGGCATCGCCGACGTCCCCCACCCCGTCCAGCACCGCCGCGATCCGCTCGCTCAGCCCGGTGTTCTCGGTCCGTACGAACTCCCGGTGCGCCGCCTCGCTCGTCCACTGCGCGTAATGGAGCACACCGCGCCCGTCCGTCCCGGCGAACAGCACCCGCGACAGGAAGCCCGCCGGCAGCGGCGTCTCCTCCCAGGCGCGGGCGACCCCGTCCAGGACGGCCCGCTGCCCCGACGGGCCGCCCGCGTCCCACTCGCTGATCAGTACGGCCCCGGCATCCGCCCGCCGTATTTCCGGGAACACATCACGGCGGAACCCGGCCCCCGGGCCGGTGGCGGGACGGGCCGGTGCGTCATGAGAAGAAGTCATGCCACGACCCTGCGATCTCAAGCGCGGTTGAGGTCAAGTGCCCTGTGGGGCCGCCCATTTCGCCGCCCGATACACCGGTGGGGCGGCACGCCGAAGCGCGCCGCCCCATCCTGTGGCACCCGGAATCCGGGCTCCTACCGGTAGTTCACGAACTGGAGCGCGAAGTCCAGGTCCTTGCCCTTCAGCAGCTGCTGCACCGCCTGAAGGTCGTCCCGGCTCTTCGAGCTGACCCGCAGCTCGTCGCCCTGCACCTGCGCCTTGACGCCCTTCGGGCCCTCATCGCGGATGATCTTGGCGACCTTCTTCGCGTTCTCCTGCGAGATCCCCTCCTCGATCGAGGCGAAGATCTTGTACTCCTTGCCCGAAGCCTGCGGCTCGCCGGCGTCCAGCGCCTTCAGGGAGATCCCACGCTTGACCAGCTTGGACTGGAAGATGTCGAGTACCGCCTTCACCCGCTCCTCGGCGTTGGCCCGCATCTCGATCTTCTCGCCCGACCACTCGATCGACGCGCCCACGCCCTTGAAGTCGTAGCGCTGCGAGATCTCCTTGGCGGCCTGGTTGAGGGCGTTGTCGACCTCCTGCCGCTCTACCTTCGAGACGATGTCGAAACTGGAGTCGGCCATGTTGAGTTGGCTCCTCGTACCTAGATCCGTCAGGGGTGCGGCCCGTCCCCGGACCGCCTGCCAAGCCTAGCCACCCGGCCAAGATCCAGCGCTCCCGAATCGAGTGGCGAACCACCCCCAGCCATCGGGTATGGTTTACGTCGTTGCCACGGAGCACCGCCTCACAGCGGCTCTCCCGGCAGCAAACCCAGGCGGTGTGCCCGAGCGGCCAAAGGGAGCAGACTGTAAATCTGCCGGCTCAGCCTTCCCAGGTTCGAATCCTGGCGCCGCCACAGGTGAGAAGGGGGGCCGGGGGGGCCGGAAAAGATGTGACGCGGGCCCCGGGGGGTTTACC
The DNA here is from genome assembly GCF_042724075.1 of Streptomyces sp. NPDC127097. Taxonomy (NCBI): domain Bacteria; kingdom Bacillati; phylum Actinomycetota; class Actinomycetes; order Kitasatosporales; family Streptomycetaceae; genus Streptomyces; species Streptomyces sp. NPDC127097. The sequence goes on from NZ_JBHXFI010000017.1 coordinate 132,126, forward strand.
CCCCGCCCCCCCCCCCCCCCCCCCCCCC